>JAYTYG010000032.1:0-4639 GCA_043742585.1 Spartobacteria bacterium | reverse complement strand
GCCCCTGCCTGGCATGGTTCCGGCAATGCGCGGTGTCGTTCGGTTTTCCGTTTCCTATGAAAAAGACTATTTTTGGACTCATCCTCCTCCTGCTGGCGGGCGTGGTGGGCGTGGGGTTCGCGGCGTTTTTTCTAAAAATCCGCCCCGAAAAACAGGAGTCTCGCGCCACGGAGTTGTTGCCGGCGGAGACCCTGCTTTTAGTGCATCTGCCCGATTGCCAACGCACAGTGCGCCGCTGGGATCTCACGGCGCTGAGCCAAATTTTGCGGGAGCCGGAGATGGTGAGTTTTATGGAAAAGCCAAGGGCCAAGCTGGCGGCGAATTTGCAGTGGCTCGGGCAGGTTGAAAAGTATCAGCAAATCCAGCCTAGGGAGGCTTTCGTCGCGGTGACTTCCGTGGATGGGCCAGCGCCGAAGATCGTCGCAGGTATGAGTTTTTCGGGTCCCCGCGCGCGGTTCGACGCGCTGCTGAAGGAGTCCCTCGGGGCACTGAAAAGCGCGCACCCGGCCGGGAAATCCGACCTGATCACTTACGACGGCGCTGAGATTGAGTCGTTTACCGATAAAGAAACCACGGTGGCCGGGGTTTTTCGCGGGGACTGGTATTTTGTTTCCAATAATCTGGAGCTCCTAGAGCGCACACTGGACCGCTACGATCGCAAGCCGGAGCTGGCGACGGGCAGTCTGGCCGACGCGGCGTTTTTCACAAAAGCGACCGCGCCATTGCCGGTTGACCGCGACTTGTTTTTGTTTGCACAACCCGGGACGCTCGTGGAACGGGCAGGGGCGCTGATGGCGGCGCGCGGCATCAAGTCCGATGAGCAGCCGCTTGCCGGGCTTAAAAGCACGCAGGCCATTGCGGTCTCCACCAAGCTCGACGGCACCCAGTTCCGCGACACGATTTTTGTGCTCAGTTCCGCGCACGATCAGGGCGCGACTTTAGCCCGGCATTCCCTTGCCTGCACGTCGCCCGCCGCGTTGATGTATTTTGCCACGTCGCTCCCGGCCACTTTGAAGCTGCCTGGGGCCTCCGTCGCCATGGCCTCGCAGTGGCTCCCGGCGCTCGACCCGATGGAAAAGGCGCTCGCTGCCAAGGGACTGAAATTCGAGGATCTTGGGAAAGCGTTCGGGCCGGAATTGGGAGCCTTGGTGGATTGGCCGCAAGCCGCCCTCCAGCCGACGGTCCTATTGGCGCTCGACGTGCGAGACCCGGTGAATGCGCAGGCATTTACCGAGGTGCTTGCCAGTATGAAGCTGGCGGGCGCGGACTGGACCAAGACCAGCCGCGAGGGGGCGAGTATTTATTCGGCGGCGACGGTGGGCGGGATGTCGCCAGTATTGGGGCTGAGCGAGAAATTTTTGATCGTCGGTCTGAGCGAGGCGTCGGTCGTCACTGCGCTGGATCGTGCAAAAGCCGGCGGGGCGAATCTGGGAAGCAAGCCGGAGTTCGAGGTGTCGGCGCGTGGGTTGCCGACAGGGACAAAGACGTATGCTTACGTGGATTTGCGCGGCACATTCGAGCGCGCCTATGGGACGTTTCGCCCGTTCATCGGGATGGCTGTCGCATTTTCGCCCGAAGCCGGGCATTACATTGACGCGGGAAAACTGCCCACCACGGACGCCATCGCCAGGCATTTGGGGCCGATGATTTTTTCGCAGTCGACCACGGCCGACGGCATGCTCATGGAATCGACCGGCCCGCTGACATTGAACCAAGCGGTGCTGGGAATGGCTGCGGGTTCCTTGGCATCCGCGCTGCCGAATTTGAAAAACCGATCTCTTAAGGACCTGGATCCAGCCAAGACCCTCCCGAAGAAAGACGCCCAAGCGCCCACCCCCGCTCCCGAGTCCGCGCCCGCTCCCGGGGACAAGCTCCCTCGTGTAAGTGCCGAAGCTGTCTTGTGCGACCCGGTTCGGAGTTATGAAAGATGAATGATGAGGGTTCGGAGCCTGCACGCGCCGCTAAGCCCGAGGCTTCTTTCCCCCTCATCCCTTCATCCAGGGCTTACGCATCTAAATTACTCTGTAATAGCAGGCCCTTATATATCCCAACGGGATAACGCCCTCCATGCCTGGCCCGCACGGGCATACCCTAGGACTGAGCCAGAGCGGATCGAACCGCAACGCGGTTCCCTGGAGTTTGGCCATTTTTGAATAGCCGAACCGAGCGGGCTGGAATCAGCAACTAGCCCGCAAGAGCTTCCCCTAACCCACAAGGTTCCCCCAACCCGAGGTGTTTCCCTAACCCGCAGGGTTTAAAGCCATTAGCCGGGGGGTGAGTCCGCGATACCCCCGGATAGCATGAATAACGAGTCGACCCCGGAGGCGGTCGCAGCACCGGTGGCATTGAATGAACCGTCGTAATTTCAAGTGCCCCCCCAGAACCCTCAGAACCCCCAGAACCCTTTGGTCGTCTGGAAATAAAGACAGCTGCGACACCCTCCGGGGTCGTATCGCGTTTATATTGGGATCCGGGGGTATCTCACCCCCCGGCTAATGGCTGACATCCCTCCGGGATGGCGCAACGCCGCTGGCGCCCATGAACGCCCCTTGGCGCACCGAACTCATTCGGTGCGCCAGGTTTTTTGCGCCAGGAGCTGCAGCGGGACGCCGCAGCTCCCAACGGCGACTCAAGGCTGCGTCGCTATCACGTTTTCGCTAATCACAGTCCCACTGCTGGCCAACAGCTTCGACTCAGCAGGTTTCGCCGCAGGCGGGCGCGGCTTGACCGTCCAGAAGCTGCCCGAAAACTGCGTCCAATCCCCCAGGATCTCTTTGGCCCGCTTACTCTCAGTCGCTTCAAGATGCCGATAGATGAGCTTCTGCAGCGCCGCTTTATCTTCCTCACTCAGGCGCTCGATCACCACCAGCCCCGGATTGAAGAGCTCCGAAAAGCGATTCTCCAGATCCAGCACATAGGCCAAGCCACCCGTCATCCCGGCCCCGAAGTTCTTACCCGTCCGGCCCAGCACCACCACGGTGCCGCCTGTCATATACTCGCAGCCGTGATCGCCCACGCCCTCGACCACCGCCACGCCGCCACTGTTGCGCACCGCGAAGCGTTCACCCGCGCAGCCGTTGGCCAGGAGCACACCGCCGCTCGCCCCGTAGAGACAGGTGTTGCCGACGATCGAGTTCTCATGCGCCAGGAACCGCGCCGACGCCGGAGGCCGCACCACGATTTCGCCGCCGCTCATCCCCTTGCCCACGTAATCGTTGGCCTCGCCGGTCAAAACCAGGCGCAACCCGCTCGCCAGCAAAGTGCCGAAGCTTTGGCCCGCCGTGCCTTCGAGATTAAGGGTGAGCGTGCCTTCGGGGAGGCCGTCCTTCCCATATTGATAGCCGATCTCTCCGCTGACCTTGGTACCAATGGAGCGGTTGGTGTTTTTAACTTTGTAACTCAATGACATCTTCACCCCTTCGGTGATCGCGTCCTTGGCATCCTGTAAAATAATGTCATCCAGCGGCTGGCCATGCACTCCGTCATTGCGCTCCCGCGTGCAATAACGCGTCGCGCTCGGATCATTCGCCGCCACGTCCACTAACAAACGACTGAGGTCGACCGTGTTAGCTTTGGGATGATCCGGGATATGCCGTTGCTTGAGAAACTCCGGACGCCCGATCAGATCAGTCAACAACCGGCAGCCCAAGCTCGCCAGGATTTCACGCACTTCCTGCGCGACCCCGTTGAAGAAATTCACCACGTGATCCGGCGACCCCTTGAACTTGGCGCGCAGCTTCTCATCCTGCGTCGCAATACCCACCGGACACGTGTTGAGATGGCACTGGCGCACATACACGCAGCCCATCGCGATCAACGCCGTCGTCCCGAAGTTAAACTCTTCCGCGCCCAAAATCGCCGCCGTGATAATGTCGCGCCCGGTCCGCATTCCGCCATCCGTGCGCAGCACGATGCGGTTGCGCAGGTTATTCATCATCAGCACCTGCTGGGTCTCCGCCACGCCCAGCTCCCACGGAGCGCCCGCGTGTTTCACCGATGACAGCGGCGACGCCCCCGTCCCGCCGTCGTGCCCCGACACCAGCACAATATCCGCATGCGCCTTGGCGACGCCGGCTGCCACCGTGCCCACGCCGGCTTCGGACACCAGTTTCACGCAGATTTTGGCGCGCGGATTGACCTCCTTCAGGTCGTGAATCAACTGCGCCAGATCTTCGATCGAATAAATATCATGATGCGGTGGCGGGCTGATCAGCATCACCCCAGGCACCGTATGCCGCAGCTTGGCAATGATCGCGCTCACCTTATGCCCAGGCAACTGGCCGCCCTCTCCAGGCTTCGCCCCCTGCGCCATTTTGATTTCAATCTCCTTCGCGCTCGCCAGATAAGCCGCCGTCACCCCGAACCGCCCGCTCGCCACCTGCTTGATCGCCGAGTTGGCCAGGTCCCCGTTGGGCCGCCGCTTGAAACGCTCGGGATCTTCTCCACCCTCGCCGCTGTTGGACTTGCCCCCGATCCGGTTCATGGCGATGGCCAGCGCCTCATGCGCCTCCGGCGACAATGCGCCGAGCGACATCCCAGCCGTCGTGAAGCGGCGCCGGATGTCTTCCACAGATTCCACTTCGTCGATCGGCACGGGCCCGCCCGCCTTCGGCACCACATCGAGCATATCCTTGAAGCT
>JAYTYG010000031.1:0-3389 GCA_043742585.1 Spartobacteria bacterium | reverse complement strand
GAGGCGCAGCGGAGTTGCGCGAAAAGTAAACGACCTGCGCGCAGGCGTTCGCCCTCGCGGATGGCCGGGGTATCGAGTTGATAGCTGTAAATGGTCGGCGGGATCGGTTCACTCGGGAACTCTTTGGACGCCCATTTGAGCAGCAGGCTCGCGTCGGTTTTGCCGTCGCTGCTGAACTCGATAGCCACTGGATTCGCCCCCTTATTGAGTTGCACCGATGCGCTGTTTGGCTTCCCGGTCGAGTCGCCCGCGCTTTCAAGGACCGGCTTGCCGTTGACGCTCAATTTCATTTGGCCCCGGACTTCTGCGCTCAATTGAAACTCGGCTTTCAGCGCCGCGTTGATCTCACCTTGCCAGTGTGCCGTGAATGCGCTTGCCGGCAGAAACGGCGTGGCGGGTTGGCCCGCCGGTACGTAGAGGCTCACCATGCGCGCCTCCCGACTGTCGGACTTGCCGCCCGCTGTGAATGTCAGCGCCAGGCCGGGGCCGGATTTTGCCGCGACCGGGCTGAGGGCTGGCGCCTTGATCTCGGACTCCTGCGCAGACTCCTGCGCGGGCAAGGGAGTCAGTGCGAGAAAGCAGAGGGCGGCAAATGGAGAGCGCATAAGTTGGGAAATTTCTGGGAGGTGGGATGGTTTCGAGTTCCCAAATCGGGCGCAAGAGCTGAGGTCTTGCGCCCTGGCGTGAGTGCCTGAAGGGCGCATCTCCGATTAGGAAGGATGAAGATTCGGAGAACGCAGATGCGGTTAATTCCGAAGGCTTCTCCTGATTCAGCCTTCGGAATTCACCAGTCCTCACAGCTTAGCCCCATGGCTGGCCCGCAGTGGGCCAACCCTGGAGGAAGTCATCCAATTTTGCCTGAACCACTGCGGATGCCCGTGGTTCCGGCGGCAAATCCCGCTGCGATTGCCGGGGTCGGCGTTAGCGGTTTGAGGTGTATGTGATGCCGGGCTTCGCGTCTGGAGGGACCACGTTAATCGTCCCACTAACCTCCGGGGGGACAGGGTCGCCGCTGGCAGTTTTAATATTCATCTTCAGGCGGAACTGATCGACGGGTTTAAGATCCGAGACCGCAATGAAAACGCATTTCTTATCAGCCGAAAGCGTGACGGAATTCACAGTAAGTGTGTCATGTCCTTTTACGCTAGGGTCGCTAACCTTGAAGTCGGGTGAGCCGTATTGCTGGGTCCATTGATAGTTATAGACTTGGAGCGAATAATTCTGGGCGTCTACGGCGCTTTGTTCATCGAGCGGGGTGGTGAAGCCGATGTGGATGCCTTTGTCGGTGATATGCAGGGAGTTTTGCATGCAGACCTCAGCGCCGCTGTATCGGACCCGCTGGAACGCGGCATCCTTGGCGCCGCTGGTCTGCCAGCCTTTGAGGCCGGCGACATAGAGCTGGCCGTCTTTGGGGCTAAACCGTGCCCGCATGATGCCGCTTTCAAACTTCAACGGAAACTTCACCACCGCGCCTTGGCTCTGGGCGCCGATGCGTTCCTGGAGCACTTCCAGGAGGGTGGCTTTGCCGTAGGAAAGATAGATGAGCTGGCCCTTGAGCGGGCCCCATTTGTCACTCGTATTCCAGACATGGCCGCCGCAGGAATTGTCAACATCCATGGGGATCCAGCAAAGATGCTTGGGATGCTCGGTGGGCACAGGCACTTTGTGCGCCAGATCTGGCACCTCGATACACTCGCCCTGTTTGACTTCATGGATGTAATCGGCGGGCACCCAAGTGCCTTGGTTGTCGCCGATGGTGACTTCGCCGTTTGGACCGACGCCCATGCCGTTCGGAGCGCGCACGCCGGTGGCAAAGACCTCGAATTTCCTGCCGTCTTTGGAGACCTTGAAGATACAACCGTTGTGATCGCTCAACGGGCCCCAACCTTTGCCGCCGGGGTTCACCGGGCCGCCTTTAGCGAAATAGAAGTTGCCAGCCGGATCGGTCTGTAAATCAAACGCGAACTCATGGAAACCTGGGGTGACTTGGACGTCGTTGTTGAAGTTTTCGTAAAAATCAGCTTCGCCGTCGCCATTCAAATCGGTCAGGCGCGTGATCTGATCCCGGCCGAGGACGTAAACGGTGTCATTCACGATTTTGAGGCCCAAGGCTTGGAAGAGTCCGGTCGCATAGCGTTTCCACGTCACGGCTTCGAGCTTGTCGTCGAGCCCGCTCGCGATCCACACGTCTCCGCTCCAGGTCGAGAGCGCTGCACGGCCGTCTTTGAAAAAGTCGAGTCCCGCAAAGCGAATCCAAGCCTTGTAGGGGTTCTCAAATGGAGGCGCGATTGTGTCCACCGCATAGGCCGAGTTTTTGTCGCACTGCCCGAGCGTCCCCTGGGTTTGGACCGTGTGCGGCCAGTGCGCTGCGCCGCCCTTGGTGAGCGGGGTCAGGTTGGCTGGCGTTACCATCGCTTTCACGGTTTTTACAAATGCTGCAGCGTCGGCTGCGGGGGCTTTGCTGTAAACGATCTTGAAGCTTTCGCCGCCGACAAACGCTGCGAGCTTGAGCACGACTTTGCCGTCGGCCACTTCCCATTTTGCGCCCGCTGGCGCGTTCACCACCGAGATCAATACCCGCGCGTCCGCATTTTTCGGGTCGTTACTCAGAATGGCCACCGCGCCATTCTCAGCGAGCTCAGGCTTGGTGTCCTCGTTGGCTTCTGCGGCCAGAAGATTCGCGCCTTGGGCGCCCTTGCCGCTGACATTGAATGTGCGGGTCAGAAAAGTCTGGTCGCCCGATTTCTCGATGGCCGGCAGCTCCATTACCGTGGCGGTGCCGACGCTGTAAACCAGCATTGTATTGTCGCCGCTCAGATAGAGGCCCTTATATTTAGCCCATTCCTGGGGCAGGGGGCCGAAGGCGATCGTGGCTGCCCCGGGGCCGGTGGGCACTTTGCGCGGATCTGCAAAGCTGTCGCCCTTGCTCCAACCGGGGGTGCGATTGGTTTGAAAAATGAGCTGGGAGCCGTCGGCCGGTTGTGGATTCGGCCCGTGTGAGCCATCAAAAGTGACTCCGTTTAACTTCACGAAGCCACCGGTCCAGCCACCCGACATCCGAAGTAAATCAGTGTCGAAAAGCATCGAGCCTTCCTTGTCGCCGCCCAGCTTGATCGCAATGCCCTTCTCGGTGGCGCAGCCTGTGCCCTGAAGTGAATTCTTCCCTTCCGTGTTATTGAATGTCCCCGACAGAAACCGGCCGTAATCCATGTCTCTGTATTTGTCGGAGCCCGCCGTGGCGACTGAGGCCGTGACCGATAGAATGGAGGAGACGAGGCAGAATTGATGGAGTTTCATGGATGGATTGGGGGGGGGCGGCGATGGGGACGACCGAATGCAGTCGGCCGGGAACTTGCGAATTACAATCACTCAGCGGCAGCGATATTAGG
>JAYTYG010000030.1:0-6911 GCA_043742585.1 Spartobacteria bacterium | reverse complement strand
CCCCACTGCCAGAGCCAGTGCCCCCCCCAGAACCAAAACCCCGACCAGCGCCCCCAGGCTCTTGGCCGACCCCGAACTTCCGACACTGCGCCATTTGCGCGAAACTCTGGCCCGGGTGCAATCCGCGCGCACCGGCGAGACTTTGTGCGAGCTCATCGGCGAGCCTATCATCTGGCGAGTCGCCCTCTGGGAAAAAGCGATCCAACTCATCGCTTAAACCACGGGCCACGCGGGAACCCCGCTCCCCCTGCCCCGCCACCATTAATTCTGCGGCTTTAAGCGCCAGCATTTGAAGCCGCGCATCGCCCATCCGCTGAGTCAACTCCTTGCTTTGATTGGCAGCATCGGGAAATTTATCACGCGCCGCATCACCATCCTGCCAGAGCTTATCCTCGACGGCCGCCAGCTCCTGCCCGATGGCTTTTTGAGTCGCCGCAAGATCCTTTAGCGCGAGCTGATCCTGCCGGTTTAGCGGACTATCCTTCGCATACACAGCCGACTGTTGCGCCAACTCGCGCTGCGCCTGGGCCAGCTCTTTGAACCGATTCAAATCCTTCAGGATCTCCTGCACCAAGCTCATGTCAGCCAATGGTTCGCTGATCTTTTCTTCGTTCTCCCGCCGCGCTCCTTCAAGCCGGGCCGCCTGCTCCCGCGCCTCCTTTTGAAAATCTGCCAGCGCCTCCGATCGAGTCACCGCCGCGTCCGTGGCCGTGCGATCCGCCATCTTCTCCATCCCCTGCTCATTGGAAGCCGTCGATGCCCGGATGTTTTCAGCCTGCTCCTGGAGCGCTTTTTGAAAATCCGACTCGATATCGTAGAGCGGTTGTTTGCGCACGAAACTGTCCATCTCCCCGGCCAACTCGTTGAGCTGATGATTAAGCGCGCGCTGCTGCGCCTGCAGCTTCTCCTGCGTCCCGGCGGGATCGTTCCCGGCTCCCGAGCCCACTGATTCGGCCGGAGCGCCTTGCTCCGCGAGCTTGTTTTCCGCGTCGATCAAATCCTTCAAACGCCCATTGAGCTCGGAATATTTCTCCGCCACATCGCCTATATCTGTGCGCTCGCGCAAATACTCATTATAAGCCTCCACGCTAATCACTCGCAGCGTCACCAACCCGCTCCGGGCCAAATGCGGCTCCGGCGCATTATCAAAAGCCTCGCCGAAAAAGGTGAGCGTGTCCCCGGGCACCATCTGCATGGCAGCCAGATCGCACGACAGCTCCAGGCGCGAATGCAGCGCGGGCTTATCATATTCGGTGACATGCGGCTCAGCCCACAGACCGTTCCTGGCCATATGCAGGCGCAGCGTCTTGACGCCATAATCATCACTGGCCTCCAGCACCGCGCTGAACTTGAAATCCATCGCCACGAAACTATCCGATGCGGGCTCGACTAGCTGTATCTCCGGAGCCAGATCGTGAGTGACCGCCAGCGATAGTTCCCAGGGCTCAGCCGATACGTTCCCGGCTCGATCCGTCAGCGAAACCAACAGCCGAGCCGAATCAACCGCCGGCATACTGCCACGCACAATATTTTCTGCACCCGGCCCGAATACGAATGATTCAGTCAGGCCGGGAGCTTTGATCACTTCTATGCGCGCACTTTGGAGCGGACGATTCGACTTAAGTTCAAACTCCAGGACACTCCCCGCCAGAGCTTTCAAACTCTTTAACGGCCACCGCTTTTTCTCCGGGGGCAACCTAGTATAAGCCGGCGGCACAATCGTCACCGACCCCTCCTGCAACTGCGGGGTGAGGCTCACCGCGATACGACGCTGCGGGCTCAAACTGTGCCGATTTTTTGTGTGCACGAATACGCGCAACTCCTCGGTGATTGCAGCGATCTGTTGCGAAAACCCGCGCCCGCCGATGTCAAACATCGGCACCGTCACCGCCTGCTCGGGATGCGCTGCGGGATAGTAAGTGAGATAGAGTTCCTGGGGACGATGCCCGCGGGCCTTTGCCTGGATCGTCACTGCCTGCATATAGACAACAGCCATGTCATCCGCCGCCGGCTCTGAGATTTCAAGATGCGTCAATGAATAGGGCGGATGATCGCCATACGGATCCAGGAAACGCGGCAATTCCACCCGGGTCACATCCCAGCCAATGCCGACCACGCCCAGCAGCGCCAAGACAGTTAGCGCAGACATTTTGAACCGCTGGGAAACCGCCACCCCACGGGCCAGCGCCGCCAAATCCACCTTCCGCAACCCCTGTCCATAGCCAACCAAAGCCTGCTGCGCCAGGGAACGGGTCAATGGACTAAGCCTGGGATCATCAAGCTCAGCCTCAAGCTGCAGCAGATTGATCAGCTTCGAGCCGAGCGCAGGATCGCGGCCTTCGAGATTTCTAGCCACCTGATCCAGAGCGTTGCGCCGGATAGCCGCCAGATAAAGGCTCCATGCGCAACCCGCGAGCAACAGAAAAGCGAGCACCGACAGAATGCCCACCCTGGCGACAGGAATCAAATGCGCGAGCACATCCACACCAAAAGCCAGCAAGACAGCTATGCCCAACCCCGGCCATAAATTCACGAAAACGCCGAGCCCTTTCTCACGTTGCATCACGCCATCTGCGCGCCTGATTCTGGCAGGCATGTCCCCGGCCCCGCGCGGGTCCACCTCAGAACTTGCATTGCTGCCTGTATTCATCACCAGAGCCCCCAGCGCCGGCGCAGAAACCAGTCTGTGCCAAACAAAATGCCGACGAGCCAAAAAATCCCCGCCCGATCCCAGGCCGGCACCAATCGGTTCTGAACCGCAGCATCCACGGGGTGTCCTCCGAGCTGCTTCAATAAAGGGCTCAGGTCAGAAGGCGCCAGCAACCGGCCACCGCTGTCCTCGCATAAGCGCTGCAAATAAGCGCTGTCTGTCGACACCTCGCTCTGCTCCAAATTATCCTCGAATACGATGAAGCGCACAGTCTGCGACTGGCCCTCTGCGTTCGTCATCTGCGCTTGATAACGACCCACTTTCACCGGGAGATATTCGGCGGAGAACTTCTGCATACCGGGGTCGTCGCCCGCAGCATTCACAGGAACGAGCGTCGTCCGCATCACCTCCACTCCATCGCGAAATACGGCAAGCGGCAGCCCCGTCGGATTGGACTGCGCAGCTTTACGCACGGCCCCTCGGAAATAGATCTTCTCGCCCAACGGCACATTGGCCGAACTAGCGCGCAGCGCCGAATCCTGCGTGGGCGCGGAATCCCGGCCGGCCAGGAGCCAGAGAAACATCTGATCCCAGAACCGATCGAAGAAAGTATTAGCGCCCTCGATCCTTGCATTAAAAGCCCAGCGCCAAAGCCCGTCGACGCCCACGCTCAGCACCTGGCCTTCTCCGAAGCGCCGATGGATCATTGCGGCGCTGGATTCCCCCTCCCCATGCGCCAGCGCGAGGCTCGCGGCCAACGGCTTTTTCTCCAGGACTCGATATACAGACATCAGTTCCTTTGGAAAATCCGGATGCTCGGCTTGTTGCGCCCAGAGCCGGAACGGCGCTAAAGCGGCGCCTTCCCTGGCGGGCTCAACGCGCACATGGATAGGCACGTCCCGCGCATCCCGCTGCACGTCGCCCCAGGTCACAGGCTCAAGCCGGTTCCCGCTGAGCGCCCCACCCAACGCATGTGCCCGGCTAAAAATCAGAGTGCCGCCGTCCTCCTCCACGTAAGCCTCCAGCGCCGTTAACGCGTCCCGCCCGATCAACTTTTCCACCGCACGCCCCAGCACCACCACATCATACCGGCCCCATTGTGCCCGGGTCGTTGGCACCGCGATTTCCGGGCTGCCCGGGGTCTTGCGGACAATGCGTGCCTTGCCCTGGGCATATTGCACGATCGAATCGACATTCATTTTCTCGTTCCGCAGCAACGAACGCTGAAGGAAACTTGTATCCCAGTAAGGCTCACCTTCGAGCAGCAGAATCCGGATCTGCTGATCGATGACGTTGAGAAAAGTGGGCGCGCGATTATTAGCCAGATCCACCTCACCGGCCAGTGGCATAGCCTCCACTTCATATTCATATTGGCCCGCCAAATCTTCTGTGACCTCAAAACCCATTGCCACCTCAGGACTTGTATCAGCCCGGATCTCCTGTGTTTGCAATACCTTGCCCTCGCGCAACAACCGCACCTGAATAAGCTCCCGCTCGCAACCTAACATCCGGATAGACGCGCTGATGCGAGTCTTCTGCTTGGCGTAAGAATACGACTGATAACTCGTGATCCGCGCCGAAACATCACGCACCTTGCCCTGCTTGCCTAATGCCACCGCATATATGGGTGTCTGCCGGGCCCGCGCCAGGAGCGCGGTTTTGGCCGGATTCACCCATTCGAAGTCATGGCCATCGCTCAATAGAATCAACGCTTTCGCGCCTTCATGAGCGGACATGGATCCGAACAAACTGGTGATCGATGCGTGAAATCGCGTGGTCGCCCCGGTGGCATCGAACTCCGCCGCATTAGACACCAGGACAGCTGTGTCGCTGAACTTGAAGAGCCGCAACGCCGGGTCGCGCGGCGCGCCGCTGGCTGTCACCGCGCCTGAATCCATGAGCAGCCGCGTGGCGGCGTCGACACGACTGCCCTCGGGCACATCGCGCTGCGCCATGCTGCGCGAGTTGTCCACGGCCACGATCAGCGTTTGATCCGCGACTGGAGGCAGTATGTCTTCCACATACGACGGTTGCAGCAATAGCCCCACCACCAATGCCACTCCTAGCATACGCAGGAGCAGCAGCACCCCGTTCCGCAACCAGCCGAGTTTTGCAAAAAACCGCGCATAGACAGCGACTGTCAATACAGCCAGGAATGCCCCGGATAGTATAATCACGCCCACTGGCAAGGCAGGATCTGATACTAAATTCCTCATCGCCGCCTCCCCCGGGCATGCCTTGGGAGCAAGCATAGCCAGCCCAGCTCCAATACAAGCAGCACCAACGCGCCCACGATAAACCAGTGCGATAAAACTCGGCCCGAAGCCACGTCATGGTAATCCGCGCGGCCCTCGACAAAGAAACCCTTCTGCCCATTGGTGTCGAGCTGCTGCGGCAATAGCGCGCGGTCGATCGCGCGCAGATCGCTCTCCTCCGCGGGCGCGTTCACTCCATAGGCATGCAGCAGGCCCGGCGCCCGCTGCGTATAGAACCCGATCTCTGCGGCTCGAAATGAAATCACCACGCGCGCCCCTGATCCCCCGCCCAATCCCCCGCTCAATTCCTCGCCCTTGAGCTCCAGGGCTTGGCCCGATGGCTTCAGAAATGGGGCCTTGGATAAATCGCTCTTCCACACTTCATCATCCAGCAAATCGCCCACCCGGATGGCACCCGACACGGCCTCATCGGTAGTTAGATTCTTAACTATATCCTGTATCCAGGCTGGAAAGATCCGTTGCCGGGCAAGGTTACTGGAGAGTTCACTGACCGAGAAATTCAAGAGCAGCAAGGTGCCCAACCCATGATTAAGCGAGGCCAAAGCCGGGGTTTCATCGGCGTAATGCAGCAACACCTTTCCGGCCCCGGTCGGGCTCGCGTCGTCGATGTCATAGAATTCCAGGAGCGATAGATTCTGCCTTTGGCCACCACGAAAGAGCCGCAGAAAGCGCGAGTTGAAATCGCCGCGCCCGATCTGTTGCGCGGCGTTAGCCAGATTTGCTGCGACCCGTTTCACCCCCAACCTGAGCGGCATCCGATCGCCAGCCATGGCGCCCTCAATGAGCTCGAGATTTTTTGCATCCCCGTCGCCATCCAGAAAATAAACCACCCCGCCGCCGTGGAATATAAACTCGGCCAACGCCTTGCCTGTCTCGGCGCTAAGCGGGCCGCAGTGAGTGAAAAACACTTTGCGCACCGCCGCCAACTTAGCCGCAGATAGATGCGCGGCATCGACCTCTTCGGGCAGCAGCGATCCGGCCAGATGCTCATAGGGATTGAGCGCCGTGCGAAGCGTCCGCAACGTGTCTGTCTGTGAATCGCCCCCGTCCGAAACGATCAACACCGGCTCCTTCTCGATGATCGGGATGGTGAGGAAAAATCGGTCATCCTGCGGCAACGCATCCGGGGCCAGACTGATCTCGCAAAGTCGCAGGCCAGGCGTCCCGGCCGGTAACAGCACGGTCACTTTGCCCACCGACCACGGGGCAATTCTAACATCTTTCTCAATACGCACGCGGCCATCTAACAACACCTTCAAAGGCTCGTTCATTGGTTCGTCGCGGAAATTACCCACATCGATCTCCAAGCTCACCGTGTCCCCGACCAGCACTCGGGACTGATTGATCGTCGCGCCGAGCACCGCGCGATTTCCGCGCGACCCGCTGCCTGCATCGACAAAGAAAACACGCGACTGCGGCGGGAGCAGTCGGAAGTCGACGTTGGCCCAACTGCGACGTTGGAAATCCGATAGATAATAGATCTCCATTCGCGCAGCAACCTGTGTCAGCAGCCGGGCAATCGAACGGTTTGCCTCCGTAAAATTCGCGCTCCCCAATCCCTGCGGAACAGCCTGCACAAAGCCCGCCACCTCGGCGTGTCGATGACTAAACTCCACCTGACAAAGACTCGGCGCGGCGTCCACCACCATCGCATTCACCACATCATCCGGACCCAACGTGTCCATTATTTTCGCCGCTTCGGTTTTCGCCCGCTGCCGCGCACTGAGTCCCGTCGCCTGATATTCCATGCTGAGCGAATGATCCAGGACCAGTAACACCACGCGACCCGGAGTGACCGAAGGCTCAAGCGCAGCTAATCCGAAGCGCGGCAGAATGGGCCGGAGAAAAGCCACGAGCAGCGCCGACAGGAAGAGCGTGCGGAGGAATACCAGCAAGAGATGGCGCAATCTAAAAAGCCGGGAGCTCTGCACAATGGTCGCGCGCAAGGATTGCACCGAGGAGAACTCGAACACCTTTGGGCAAGC
>JAYTYG010000029.1:0-3618 GCA_043742585.1 Spartobacteria bacterium | reverse complement strand
TCCAGCCGATGATAAAGGAGCACGGCGACTTGCGCTTGCTTGTCCAGCGGGAGCGGCGCACTTGGGTGGACCGGCGGCTGCGGCGTTTGGCCCTCACTGGGGAGAGGTTGCGCCGAGAGGCTCGGCGCAAGTTCGATGCGGACATCGGCACTCAAAGCAGCAGCGGGCTTGTCGGTTTTCTTCCAAAACGCGACCTTTTGCAGAATCGAGGGAGCCCATTTTTGCATCCCGAAGTATGCGCCCACGAGGATGAGCAGCAGCAGAATCAGCTTCCGCAAAGGTGAACGCTTTGGCTCTTCATCAAGGTAGTACATGTTGGCTGGAGCGATACAATCTCCCAGCGCGAAAATGGAAAGCGGGAAACTGCAAAGTTTCCATGAATAGACCAGTGGGAGAACATTTCCTTGCCGTTCGAGAGCAGAGAATTTATTACGCACACACACTATTTCTTATCATGTCTGAAGTCTCAGCCGAAGCCATCTCCGCCGCCCAATCACAACTCGAATCCCACCTTCGCGAGATCATCGCGTGGCATTTCTCGCCAGAAACCGGGTGCCCGTTCTGGCTGGAGTGGGCGAAGAAGCACTTCGACCCACGGACGGAAATCCAGAGCTTTGCAGACATGACGAAATTCCCTCACTTTGAAGATGAATGGCTGCGTGACCTTCAGCCCGAAGTGTGGGTGCCTGCGGCCTACAAAGGGCAGCCTTTCAATATTTTCGAGACCGGTGGGACGACCGGGATGCCCAAGCAGCGCATCGGGTGGACGGATTATAAGACAGATTACAGCGAGTTTTCTGAGAAAATTGCCGACGAGCATTTCCCTCGCGGCGGAGCGTGGCTGATGATGGGGCCGACCGGGCCTCGCCGCCTGCGGCTGGCGATTGAGCATCTCGCCCATGTGCGCGGCTCATCATGCTATTTCATCGACCTCGATCCTCGCTTTGTAAAAAAACTCATCTCAAACAAGCAGTTCGATGTCGCCAAGCAATACATGGCGCACGTCGCAGATCAGGCAGCAACCATCCTCAAACACCGCAAAGTGAGCGGCCTCTTTACCACGCCCAAGCTGCTCGAAGCGCTGGCGGAGAAACTAGACCTCTACGAAGCGGGAATCCGTGGCGTTTTCTGCGGGGGGACGACGATGCTCCCACAATACGTGCGCTTCATTGTCGAAGAAGTATTGGAAGGCCGCATTGGTTTTTACCCGACCTATGGGAATACGCTCATGGGCCTCGCCGCCAGCGTGCCCCTACGCCCGGAAGATCAATACTCCATCACCTACTACGCGCCACAACCGCGTGCAGTGCTACGCATAGTCGAGCCGGACGAGACCACCAAAACCGTGGGCTACGATACATGGGGGCGCGTAGAGCTTACGACGCTTACCAAAGAGTTCTTCATGCCGCGCTTCCTGGAACGTGACGAAGCGCTCCGCCGCAAACCGCGTGCGCCTTATGCGTGGGATGGCGTGGCGGAAGTGCGGCCCTTTGGCGCGATGGAAAAGACCATCGTCGAAGGCGTGTACTAAGCGCGGCAAAAATTTCACACCTCTCTGAAAAAGAGCCGCCAGTGAAAAGCCCTGTCCTCGCTTTTGCTTTCGTATTTTTGAGATTGTTTCGTGTTTCTGGTTGTGGTGCTTTCTTTTCCATGAGCAGGTCAAGGGTCAGGCAATTCGCCAGCAAACTTTTCTCGAAATAGTGCTTCCCACCCGCATCGCCCGCGCCGTATCTATCGCGCCCGTGAAACTCCAACTCGCATTTCCACTCGCCCATTCACGGCACAATGCACCGCACGCGCATCGCGGCGGAGCGGCGGAGCGGCGGAGCGGCGGAGCGGCGGAGCGGAATAATGATACATCGTTTCGCGCGGTAGGAGTCGAGCAGCGAACTCAGCAGCCGCACATTTCAGCCCCCGCCGGATACATGGCGATCTTTGCAATGCACATGGCGACCATCGCAGCGCACCTTTCAGCCGCCGCCATGCACGCTGCGAGCGTCGCAGCGCACATTTTGAGCGTCAAAATGTGCATTTCAGCCCCTAAAATGTGCCTTGCGACCGGCAAAATGCACCCGGCCACCGTCGCCATGCACCCTTTGGCGGCTGAAATGTGCTCTCCGGCCATCGCCACGCACCCTTTCTCCGCAACCATAAACCACTAATCAACAGAACATTATGCCGAAATCAGACTACATGCCGCTCGACGACTCGGGCAAAGCCTCCCTCTTCACCCACGTCGCCACCACGCTTCCGCAGCACTTCGGCACCCTCGGCATCACCGCCGCCAGCCCCGGCGTCGGCGCACAGGCACAGGACGCCCTCGTCTTCGCCTACGTCCACACCAACCAGCAAGCCCTCCTCGCCGCCGCCCAACAGGCCACCGCCGCCAAAAACCGCCTCCGCGACGGCGACCCTGCCGAGCCCAATGTCCCCGTCAGCCTCGCCTTCCCCATTGCCCCCGCCAGCGTCCCATCGCCCGTCATCCCCGGCATCACCGGGCGCTTCCGCGTCTTTGTAAAATGGCTCAAAAGCCTCCCAGCCTACACCGAAGCCATCGGCGAAAGCCTCCAAATCGTCGGCGACGAACAAACCAACGCCGACCTCTCCACCGTAAAACCCGTGCTCCCTCTGAAAATCAGCGGTAGCCAAGTAGTGATTAGCTGGGGCTGGCAGGGCCTCGCCGGCCAAATGGACAGCATCGAAATCCAAGTAGATCGCGGCACCGGCACCTTCACCCTCCTCACCATAGACACCCGCCCCGGCTACGTGGATACCGATCCCTTCCCCGCCACCGCCGCCAAATGGCGCTACAAAGCCATCTACCGCAAAGACGACGCCCGTGTGGGCCTGTGGAGCGACGTGGCGGAGATTAGCGTGGGGGCGTGAACGAGGGAGCCACTCAGCAATTTAAGATAAAATCGAATAATCAACCTATGAACATGAAAACCAACACAAGCCTTCGGGCCACACTCAGCGCCTTCGTGGCACTTATCGGGCTTTTCTGCGCAAGCAGTAAAGCAGACACACTATTCATCGGCAATAAAGACTATAACGTCCTAGATAGGGATACTGACGGCAATGTATTTGTTGTCGGGG
This sequence comes from Spartobacteria bacterium, assembly GCA_043742585.1. Classification (GTDB taxonomy): domain Bacteria; phylum Verrucomicrobiota; class Verrucomicrobiia; order Chthoniobacterales; family Chthoniobacteraceae; genus CAIURC01. Next base: position 522 of record JAYTYG010000029.1, on the reverse strand, counting down.
TTTATCCTGAAACAGTTAGCTTCTCTGATGGAGTAGCTTTACCAGATGGTATGGCTTTCGTCGCGCCAGGAACACAACCCACAAGCAGTCCATTTATGTCTTTCTACAAAAAGGCGGATGGCACAGAGGGAGCGATCCGGATCAAGTTCGATCTAACGGCTTTGGATGGTAACAGTCTTACTACCTTCGACGACAAGAGCTTCTTCATCGATCCTGTGTTGGTATTGTATGGAGCGAAGAACAATGCTAACTTGCTACCAAGTAGCACCAGACCTAAAGCCCCACTGCACACATTGGTGTATATGGCAGATGTCAATGGCGATCCAGTGGGTAATCCTGTTGTCGGACCTGCCCCTAAAGCAGGGGTAGGGATATACATCCCTATTGGAGGATTCATTCGGCAATGGAGAAATAATCCATCCACTAACTACGGGTTTGTGATTAAGGCGGACAATATACTCGTCTCAAAAGGGGGCAGCACACCAGTCACAGTAGGTGGAGGATTCACTTCTCCAGAATATG
>JAYTYG010000028.1:0-8049 GCA_043742585.1 Spartobacteria bacterium | reverse complement strand
GGTTCGGTCATGGTCGGGGGAAAGGGGCGCGCATCCTAGCGGCAAATTTCACGCTGGCGAGGGGAATTTGGGGCTATGCGTAGAGATGCTTTTTCATCTTGGCTACAGCACCGCGATCTGGCTATTTCAAAATCAAATAAGCTCTTCAAATCAGAAGAAATGAGGTCATGCAGCATAATTCAGGTCGAATCCCCTTAATTGGAGACTCTTTTCTATGGCAGCGCACAGCAGGAACATCGTCGCCAGCCTTGAGCGGAGGTTATTTTTGGCAATTTCATAGTAGCTGCAATGCACGGACCGACGTCTACGCCATCATCGCCAACGAAGACTGCCGGCCCCAAGCCCTTGGGATTATCCAGGAACTCCGCGAAGCTGGCTACCGAGTGGATTACCCGCTCACAGCGGCCAAGATCGGCAAACAATTCCAAAACGCCGAACACCTTGGCGCCGCAGTGACAGTGCTTTTCGGCGAGGAATGGCCCCAAGTGAAAGTTAAAACGCTGGCCTCCCGTCAGGAGCTCCTGATCGAGCACACGCAACTCGCCAGCACCCTGAGCGAACTCCTGACGGGAAGCTAAATTCTTTCCACCCGAAAACAGAAGATTTAAACAAAGAGCAAGCGGAGACGTAGGGGGCCGCAAGGGACCGCAGGGGGACAGGCCCCGCCTCCTATGGCCGCAAAAATCCTGAAGATCACAGAGATTAATACAAAGATATATTTTGTGCTCCATGCGTTCTCTGCGGCTAATGAGCGGGGCAGACACTTCCTGACATTCCCTGCCGTCCAGTCCGTCCAGTCCGTCCCTTCCGTCCTCTGCGGCTCCGCGACTCTGCGTTAAGTCTCCGGCGGAAACCGGGGTTTGGCGGTTCTTTCCAAGCGCGCGATTTTGTGCCCGCACTTTTCCCTGCCATTTCCCGAAGGGGCCGCTACATTCCCGGCCCCTTATATGTATCGCAATACGACTTGCAACAGCCTGCGCCCGGCACAAATCGGCCAGATCGTCACACTCGCCGGTTGGGTCAACTCACGCCGGGATCACGGCGGCGTGATCTTCATTGATTTACGGGACCGCGAAGGTCTCACCCAGGTGGTGTTCCGCCCGGAGGAACACGCGGCGGTTTCCGAAGCCTCGCACACGCTGCGCAACGAAGACGTGATCACCCTCACCGGCCTCGTCGCCGCGCGCCTGCCCGGCACCGAAAACGCCAGGCTCGACACCGGCTTGATCGAGATCGTCGCCACCGAGCTCACCGTGCTCAACCGCTCCGAAGTGCCGCCGTTCCCGATCGACACCGACGTCGGCAATGAAGATCTGCGGCTCACGCACCGTTACCTCGATCTGCGCCGGCCGATGATGGCGCGCAACCTCAAGCTCCGGCACCGGGTCACCAAAACCATTCGCGATTTCCTCGACGACGAAGGTTATTTGGAAATCGAAACTCCCATCCTCTCCAAGTCCACGCCGGAAGGGGCGCGCGACTTTTTGGTGCCCAGCCGCCTCACCCCGGGCAGCTTCTACGCTCTGCCCCAGGCCCCGCAGCAATACAAACAACTGCTCATGGTGGGCGGCATAGAAAAATATTTCCAGGTCGCCAAGTGCTTCCGGGACGAGGATTTGCGCGCCGACCGCCAGCCCGAGTTCACGCAGATCGACCTCGAAGCGTCCTTTGTCACTCCAGAAGACATTTACAGCCTGATCGAAGGCCTGCTGGGCCGGGTCTTTAAGGCCGCCAAAAGCCTGGAAATCCCCGCCGCATTCCCTCGGCTCACCTGCGCCGACGCGCTCAACCGCTTCGGCAGCGACAAGCCCGACACCCGCTTCGGCATGGAGCTCGTGGAGTTAAACGCCATTTTCGCCCAGAGCCAGTTCAAGGTATTCCGCGGCGCACTCGACTCGGGCGGCTGTCTCAAGGCCATTAACGCCAAGCGTTTCGCCTCCATCACCACGGGCCAGATCGAAGAGCTCACCCAGATGGCCAAGAACTTCGGCGCGAAGGGCCTCGCCTTCATCAAAATCGAAAACGGCGAATGGAAATCGCCCATCGTCAAATTCTTCTCCGAGGAGGAAAAAGCCGCGCTTTCCGTCGCCATGGGCATCGAAGAGGGCGATCTCATCCTTTTCGGCGCCGATCAGTGGGAGACAGTTTGCGAGGTCCTGGGCCGCATCCGGCTCCGGGTCGTGGAGATCCAGCAGGCGCAAAAGGCAGCCGGGAAATTCCCGACCGACGGCGTGCTGCCCCTGCATTTACAGGACGATTTCGAGCAGAAGCTCAACTTCCTTTGGGTGGTCGACTTCCCGTTACTGGCCTTTAGCGCCGAAGACAACAAATGGAATGCCGTCCACCATCCATTCACCCGGCCGCTCGCCGAAGATCTGCCACTGCTCGAAACCGGGGAGTTCGGAAAGATGCGGGCGCAGGCTTACGACATCGTGCTCAACGGGGTGGAGATCGGGGGCGGCTCGATCCGGATTCACGAGCCGGCGTTGCAGTCCAAAATGTTTGACGTGCTGGGAGTGAGCGGCGAATTGCAGCAGCAGATGTTTGGACATTTGTTGAAGGCGTTCAGCTTCGGCGCCCCACCGCACGGCGGGCTGGCCCTGGGACTGGACCGCCTGGTGATGCTGCTTTGCTCGGCGGAAAGCATCCGCGACGTGATTGCCTTTCCCAAAAACAACCGGGGCGTGGATCTCATGTCATCGTCCCCGAGCGAGGTGGATTTCAAGCAACTCCGCGAGCTCTACATACAGAGCGTAGTTAAGAAGAGCTGAGAAAGACGTGGGGAAGGAAATTATGAAGGATGAATAATGAAGGAAGAGCGGCTTCGGGCTTAACGGCACGGGCAGTCTCCGAATCTTCATCACTCATAATTCATCCTTCATAATTCCGCAGAAAGCCCGGCAATTAGTGCCGCACGCGCCGGGCCGCCCACGGACCAAAGGCGGCGCGCGCGGCCAATTTTACAGAGGGAAAACCGAAGCCCTTCAGCGTTGGCACTCCGGCTGCTAAGCGCTGTCGGCATGTATCCGCTCCTGATTTCCGGCGTCACCTCCATCGCCAGCAAGCTGATTGACACCTATAATCAGGCGGCCGACCGCAAAGTGGCCACCGAACAGGTCAAGTTCGACGCCATGCTCAATCGCCTCATCCGCTCGGCGTCGCCCGAAGCCGCCGCAGCCAGCGGCGCGCTCACCAGCGGAGCCGTCAATAACACGAATGCGGCCAGTGAGCGCCTGCTCAACTCCCCAGAAGTCAGAGCCGCCGTGGATGCCGCCGACCCCAGTAAACCCCTGAGCCTGAACATTTCCGAAGACGGCAAAGTTACCCTGCAAAGCGGCAACAGCGAGCCCCGGCAAATCCAGCTCTCGCCGGAAACGCTGAATGCGGCGCGGCAAGTGGGAGCGGCGCTTGCAGGCAGGGCGGCGAGCTCATCGATCCTTCAAAGCGTGAACGCCGCGAACACCCTGAGTGCCGGCAACTCCGGGACCCTGGTGTTGCGGAGCTAACCCCGGCGAGGAATCCGGAATTTATCCGCAGATTCACGCAGATCTTTAAACGCACGATCGCAAGCCAAGCCAGATACCACCGGCAAGGCAGGGGGCCTACCTACTGTTTAAGTTAGTGAAATCCGGTTAGCTCAATAGCCAACGACTAACGATCCTCCTACGGAGGCATCGCTGAAAGCCAGGGGCCAACAATCCTCCCACGGAGGCATCTCTGAAAATCTGCGTTAATTTGCGTTAATCTGCGGATCACTCCGGGCAAACGGCCTGAATCTGCGGATAGGTTTGGAGGGCGGCAATTTCTGCCGTCGCGCCGGAGAGCGCAGATTTCCCACGGAACCGGTGGCCCGGCTGGAGCCCGGAATCGGCAAAGATTACGCCTGGGCGGCAATAAATTCCGCGCCGGCATTTGAGACCGAGCCGGGGCAAAAGGCGTCGGAAAAAACGCGCAAAGAAAGCGAGACCCAAAGCCGCACGCAGGGAAGGATCCCGAGCCAAACGATTCTTCGCAACCCGCTAATCCACAGGAGATTACGCACAACAACGCGCACAGCCCACAGCCCCGATGGCGCGATCGCCGACAGCGGCGAACGATCCAGTCCCGGCCCGGCGGAAGGAGTCAGGAAGAGCGCGGAACAGAGCCCTTGATTCGGGGCGTTTTCAGGGGTTGGCACTGCGGCTGCTATGCACCCTCACAAGATGATCGCAAGCCTCTTCTCCAACTCCAATTACGTGGCTGCAAAGCAAATGCTCGATGCCGCCACGCTGCGCCACGAAGCCATTGCCAACAACATCGCCAACATCGAAACCCCGGGGTTCAAACGCAGCGATCTGGCCAAAGATTTCAGCGCACAGTTCAGCAACAGCGTGCGCTCGGGCGACCTGAACAATGCGCCCCGGCCGAGCTTGGTGATCGACAGCACCTCCACCAGCCAGCGCAAAGACGGCAACAACGTGGTGCTGGACAAAGAACTCCTGGGGATGAGCCAAAACGAGATGGAATACGACGTCATGACCGACTTCGTCAGCGGCTCGCTGAAACAACTCCGCATGGCCATCACCGGCCGCACCGCATAATCGCCATGAACTTCCTCTCCGGAATCAACGCCACGGCCAGCGCGCTCAGCGCGGAGAAGATCCGCATGGACATCGTGGCGCAGAACATCGCCAACGCCAACACCACCAAAGACACCAACGGCCAGCCCTACCAGCGCAAGATGGTGAGCTTCGAGTCCATGCTGAGGTCCGGCGACGCCGCTCAGACCGGCTCCCAGAGTTCCGCTCAGGGGGTGCGCGTCAGCGAAGTCACCAACGACCCCACTCCCGGCGAAGCCATTTACAATCCCGGCCATCCGCATGCCGGCGCCGACGGCATGGTGCGGATGCCCAACGTGCACATCGCCACCGAGATGGTGGACCTCATGAGCGCCTCCCGGGCATACGAAGCCAACCTCTCCGTGGTCCGGAACGCCCGGCAAATGGCCACCAAAGCCCTGAACATCGGCCGCTAACCCCATTTAACTTATGCAGATCGGCGCCACCACCCTTCAAGCCTACCAAATGCCCCTCCTCGACGGGGCAACGCGGCTGGCCAAATCCAGCGAACTCAAAAGCGACTCCCTCGCAGGCGCCGCTGGTGCCTCGGGCCTGGCCGGCAGTAAACTCACCGGCCAAGCCCCGGCGTTCACCAATTTCCTGGAACGCGCCGTGACGGAGGTCAACGACAAGATGGGCGCTGCGGAAGTGGAAAAGACCAAGGTGTTCACTGGCGAAACCGGCAACCTGCATCAGGCCATGATCTCCGTGCAGGAAGCCAGCGTCTCATTTTCCCTCATGGTTGAGGTCCGAAATAAGCTTGTGGAGTCCTATCAGGAACTCATGCGCATGCAGGTCTGACGCGACCCGGCGGCACCACGCGCCACCCCCGCCAGAATAGCCACGCCCATGCAGTTGCCACGCCCACGTTTCCCGACCCCACTTTAAATGAAAGCCCTCGCCCTACAACTTCGCCAGCTCTGGCAGCAGCTCGGCATCAACCAGCGCGTCTCCATCGGAGTCGCCGTGCTCGGCGTCATCGCCGGCATGATCGGCCTCGTCGCCTGGTCGCACCGCCCGCAAATGCAGCTTCTCTACGGGCGCCTGAGCGAAAAAGACGTCGCCGAAGTCGTAGCCGCCGCGCAAGCCGCAGGCACCACATTCGAGATCGGAGTCGGCGGCAACTCGATCTACGTGCCCGCCGATCAAGTCTACAAGCTCCGCGCACAACTCGCCACCAAAGGCGTCCCCTCGGGCGAAGGCGTGGGATTTGAAATCTTTGATCGCGCCAACTTCGGCATCAGCGACTTCGTGCAGCGCACCAACTACGTGCGCGCCCTGCAAGGCGAGTTGTCCCGCACCATCGCCCAACTCCAGGGCGTCCGCGGCGCGCGGGTCCTCATCGTCGTGCCCGAAAACCGGCTCCTGTTCTCCGACGTCAAAGCCAAGCCCACCGCCTCAGTCTTCATCGAAGGCAGCGTCACCACCGAGTCCGTCAACTCCGTGCGTTTTCTGGTGGCCAACGCCGTGGAAGGGCTGAGAGCCGACGACGTGGCGGTCATCGACAACCACGGCACAGTGCTCACCGAAGGCTTGAAAGACGATCCCACGCTCGGCAGCGCCTCCAGCCAGATGAAGCTGCGCAAGAGCGTGGAAGATTATTTCTCGAACAAAGTGGAGTCGATGCTGGCCAAGGTCCTCGGCCCCGGCAACTCGGTGGTCAGGGTGTCAGCCGAGCTCGAAACCGAGAGCACCACCCGCACCGAAGAACGTTACGACCCGGACGGCCAAGTCATCCGCACCGACACCAGCACAGAGGACATCACCAACACCAACGAAGTCGACGGCGCCAAAGCTGGCACCACCGGCGCCACGGCCAATACCACCGCAGCCGCCAGCACCGAGGCAGGCAAAGCGGGCGGCAAAAACAGCGAGCAAACCCGCAAGAACAAAACCCTCAACTACGAAATCAACCGCATCACCACCAACGCCGTGCGCGCCCCGGGCACCATCTCGCATGTGAGCGCCTCGGTATTCGTCGCCGCCAAAGCCCAGGCGCGGACCCCGGCGGAACTCGACGCCCTGCGCAAGATCGTGATCAACGCGATTGGCATCAAATCGGTGAGCGACGCCGAGAGCGCCAAAGTGGTCACCCTGCAGGAAGTGGCGTTCGAACCCGTGCCGGTGCAGACGGCGGGCGTGGTCGACATCGCGCTCAACCACAGCGACTGGTTTAAGCACGGAATGGCCGTGGTGGTGGCCCTGGGCTTGATGTTGGTCTTCACCAGCATGCTGAAAAAAGCGCAGCCCGATCAGATCCCGATCGAAGTCCTGGAGCCCAACCGCAAAGAAGGCGGGCGCCTAGCCAACCAAGAGATCTCGGTGGAAATGCTCAACGAAATGATTCGGCAGAAACCCGGCAACATCGGCGCAGCGCTGCGCGACTGGATGACGCCCGGCGGCAAAAACTGAAGTCTTCATGGAATACAACAAGCTCACCAAAATCCAGAAGCTCGCAGGATTCCTCATCCTCATCGGCCCGGAAGGCGCCGCCGAGATCATGAACGGATTCGACAACGCCATGCTCGAAACCATCTGCCGCGAGATGGTCAATTACCCGCTCATCCCGCATGGCGTCCAAAGGCAACTCATGCAGGAATTCTCCGCAATCATCGCCGAAGGCACCGGCTCCGCGATCGGCGGCGTCGGCGTCGTCCAGGAAGCCCTCGGTCGGGCCAAAGGCGATTACGCCGCGTCCGCCCTGCTCAGCCGTTTTACCCAAACCACCCGGAGCGATGTCGGCGACGAGATCCGCCAAATGGACGGGCTCCACGTGCTCAACTTGGTCAAGACGGAGCAACCCCAGACCATCGCCTTCATCATCTCCTCCATGGACCCGCCGCAAGCGGCCCAGATCATCCAGATGCTCTCCACCGAGATGCGCGAGAACGTGATTGAATGCCTGGGCGGCATGGAAGCCACCTCGCTCGACAGCCTCCAAAAAGTGACGCGGAACCTCACCCGCCACGTCGATCGCCGCGCGGTGCAACAAGGGCTCAACCGCACCGGCGGCGTCAAAGCCTGCGCCGACCTGCTCAACTCCCTCGACAAGGAAATGCGCAAGGCCCTCATCACCCGCATCGAAGAGCGCAACGCACTCCTCGGCACCGCCATCCGCAAAAAAATCTTCAGCTTCGAAGATCTCACCCGACTTTCCGCCGTCGACCTCCAACGCGTCCTGCGCGACACCAACTCCTCGGACCTCCCCATCGCCCTCAAGTCCGCCAAACCCGCCGTCACCGACGCCGTGCTCGGCGCCCTCTCCAAGCGCGCCGCCGAAGGCATGCGCGAGGAAATCGACATGCTCCCTGTCCAACGCGCCAAAGACGCCGAAGCCGCCCAGGACCGCATCATCCAAGTCGTCCGCAAACTCGAAGAGGCCGAAGAAATCACCACCGACGAGCCCGCCCCCGAATCCAATGCCTCCTAATTTCATTCCCATGCAGGCCCC
>JAYTYG010000027.1:0-16062 GCA_043742585.1 Spartobacteria bacterium | reverse complement strand
TTCCACTTTGTTAAGTGGGGTAACAGGAAGAGGAAGTGACAGGGTGAGCCTGCGAATTCTCATCATTCATACTTCATAACTTCCCCTTCGACCGGCCCGAGCAGTATCCGGCCCTTCTGACCCTCTGCGGCTCCGCGTTAAATCCTCAAGAATTGAGATGCGATCACCGAATATTCATAAACGCAACAAAGTAGAATTACGGCGGTTTCCTTAATGGCACCGGTGCTGCGACCGCCTCTGCGGGTCGGATGACGTTGATAACGGTGGTCCAGGGGTATCGCAGACTCAACCCCTGGCTAATGGCTTTAAACCCTCCGGGTTAGGGAACCCATGCACAGCACAGTGACGTCGCGGCCACGCTTAGCCGCCTTTGCGCTTGCCCTTCATGCCGCGTGCGGGCAACGCCTTTTTACGGGGCGCTGGCTTCTTATGGGTCACGGGCTTGAATTTAGGCTCCGCGCTCTTCGTCGGCGTGGCTGGCGCTTCCGGCTCACCGGCTCCGCGTTTTTTGGGCGCAGCGGGTTTGGCGCCCCGGGCATTTCTCCTCTGGACAACTTGTTCCTCGCCTGGGCCGCTGTCGTTGGACGTGGTGTTTTTGCCGCCTTTGTTGCTGCGCGGGGATTGGCGTTGAGTGCCTTTGGGCTCGCGTGCCCGGAGATGGAAGAGCAGGGGAAGGCCGGTGTAAGGGGTGACTTCGCGGATTTTGTTTTCGATGTAACGGCGGTAGGTGTCCGTGAGCAGCTTTTCGTCGTTGCAGAAAAAGACAATCTCCGGGATGGGGATCGGCGAGCGGGTGCGGGCATCGGCGTGAGTGGCGTAGAGCACTTTGAAGCGGCGCCCGCTCTGCAAGGGGGAGGGATGAGCCGTCATCAAGGTGGTCAAAAGGCGGTTGAGCACGCCGGTGCCAATGCGGTTGTTGGATTCGTTGCGGATCCGCTCGATGGTTTTGAAAATGCGGGTCATCTCGGCGCCGGTCTTGGCCGAGGCCAACAGCACGGGGGCGTAATCGAGGAAGAAGAGTTCGGAGCGGATGTCTTCGAGGAACTCGTTGAGCGCGTCTTTGTCTTCGGTTTTGTCTTTGACCAAGTCCCACTTGTTGATGGCCACCACGCAGGGTTTCCGCGCTTCCTGGATCATGCCCGCAATTTTTTTGTCCTGCGCGGTCACTCCCATCGATGCGTCGAGCACCAGCAGGCAGATGTCCGCCCGTCGAATGCTCGATTCCGAACGCATCGCGCTGAATACCTCCACCGAGTTGTCCACTTTCGTCCGGGGCCGGATGCCGGCGGTATCGATGAGGATATAGGGATTGCCGTGACGCTCGTAGGGGATGTCGATGGCGTCGCGGGTGGTGCCTGAGATGTCGCTGACGAGGGTGCGTTTATCGTTGAGGAAGGCGTTGGTGAGGGAGGATTTGCCGACGTTGGGACGGCCGACGATGGCGATCTTAACGGGCTGCTGAGTGGCGGGTTCCTCGAATTGATGGGGCGGCAGGAGGCGTTCGATCCAGGCGACGAGGGGCTCGATAGCGCGGTTGTGTTCGGCGCTGACGGCGATGTGATTCTCGAATCCCATGCGGCTGAACTCCACGGCGTTGGGCGCGTGCTTTTCGACGTCGATTTTGTTGACGACGAGGATCACCGGTTTGCCCACGCGCCGGAGTTGCTGGGCGAGTTCGAGGTCGAGGGGATTGAGGCCGGCCTGGCCGTCGACGACGAAAAGCAGGACGTCGGAGGTCTCGATGGCGATGGCGACCTCGGCATGGACCTGTTCGCTGAAGCTGGCGTCGACGTTGCTGCCGATGCCGCCGGTGTCGAAAAGAGTGAAGGGCGCGTTGCCCAGCTTGCATTTGGTGGAAATGCGGTCGCGGGTGACGCCGGGCTGATCGTGGACGATGGAGATCTTGCGGCCGGCGAGGCGGTTAAAAAGAGCGGATTTGCCGACATTGGGTCGGCCGACGATGGCAACGGTGCGTTCAGACATTGGGATTGGAGTTCGGTCCAGGACCTGGGTCGCCGTGGCCCTTGGTGTGAAGCTGACCGATGCCATCGACAACGTATCCAAAGCCGGAGATCGCCGTGAAAACTCCGGCGAGCACGACGAGAATGTCGAGAGAATCGAACTCCGCGCGCCAGGGGCCTAGAGCGAGGTGGGTGTGGAAAACGTGAATCTGCAGCATTGCGGCTGAGATGGCGATCATTTGCAGCGCGGTGGCGGTTTTACCGGGCCAGCTGGGGTTGACCTGGACGATGCCGTTGAGGAGGTGGAGACCGATGGCGCCTGCCACCACGATGAGATCCCGGGCAATAACGAGCACGGGAAACCAGATGGGAAATTCGTAGCTCCAGTTGCTGAAGGTCAGGGTGATGACGCTCGCCACCAGGAGACCTTTGTCGGCGATCGGGTCGAGGATGACGCCGAGCCGACTCTTTTGATTGTAGCGCCGGGCTATGTAGCCGTCCACGCCGTCGCTGGCCGCAGCGAGGACGAATATGGCGATGGTACACCAGCGCTGCCAATCCTGCGGGTTGCCGCGCTGGACCCCGTGGCCGTAATAGATGGCCATCATCACAAACAGCGGGATCATGAGGATCCGCGCGAGAGTGATTTTATTGGCCGTGGTCATGGGGCCGCGGGGAGGGAATTATGAAGGATGAATTATGAATGATGAATGATGAAGGCGGAGAAACTTCGGGTTTATCGGGGCCGGAGCTCTCCACGCTTTCGTCATTTATCCAGCGTAATTCATCCTTCGTGCGCCTTTGCGCCGGTAAGCGGGAGCGCTTAGAACTGCCAGTTGACACCGAGAGAGGCGCCGAGGGACTGGTAGGAGGCGCCGGTCTGGGTCGAGTTGTTGTCGATGAACGTGCCGCCCAGGGATCCGAAGAGATGGGAGTTGACCTGGTAGATGAAGTTGACGCCGACCAGATGATGGGCGTCGTTCCGGGCTACGTCATCGAACTCGCTATACATGAAGCGATAGAGGATTTGCCCGTAGAGTTGGCCCCGCAATTGATGGGTGACACCAGCGATGAACTTGTTGGCGGACCGATTGTCGATGCCGGGGTCGGTGTAGTATTTCGTGAAAGTGTAGCCGAAATAAGCCAGGGAGTTCCCGTGGTTGAACGCAAAGCCCCAGTCGGTGCCTGCGCTGGCGCCGATGGCTTGGGTCATCAGGTCGCCCGTGTCAAAGCTGTCGTAACGGTAGGGCTCGGCTCCGATATAGATCCGGGGCAGATTGGGCTTCGGGCGCCAGTCCAGAGTTGCGGCAGCGCTGTAGCCGGCGAAAGAGCGCTCATTGTAGCGGGAGTAGACGGCGCTCTCGATTTTCACATCCAGATCGAAAGTGAAACCTTTGCCCAGCTCGGCGTTGAACCCGCCCTGGAGCGTGGGGAAGAACAGCACATCGCTGCTGCTGTTGTTCCCGGTGAGCTTCGCGTTGCTGGTGTAATCGGCGTGGGTGCCGATTGAGGTCCGCCATTTGATGGGTTTGACCTCGGCTTCCTTGATGTCACCGATGTCTTCGACGATCTCGGCGTCTTTCTTAGAAAGGTTCCTGCTCGCAGAACTGCTCATGCTGTCTTGGGCGAGGAGGGGCGTGGCTGCCAGGCACAACGGCAGTAGGAATGTAATTTGGCGCGCTTTCATAGGGTTTGGCACGGTGAAGGTCTAGGAAGCGTTGTTGCTGTTGAGTGGCGGTATGTTGCCAGATCCCGAGATTCTGGGCCTCGGCTTCGGCGTCGCTACCGGCGTCGGCACTGGCGTAGCGACAGGGGTGGCCTGTGGCTTCGGCAGATTGACTTTCGGGGCGGGCGTGGAGAAGTGATTCATGCCGCTCGGCGAGTTTTGGACCCGGTCCACGGCGTCCAAGTTTGAGAGATCCGGCAAAGGCGGGGGCGTGGAACCGAGTTGTTTCTCATCGAAGCCGGGCAGCGGGCCGTTGAAGTTCATGAGGCGGCCTTCGGTGGCGGTGGCCAAGTCAAAGGGCGCGACGGTGATCGTTCCGTCGGGATTGAGTTGCGCGAACTGACCTGCCGCGACGCGTTGGCCAGAGGGCTGGAGCACAATGACGCCTTCCAAAATCGCGATCATGTTCTTGGACACTTTACCGATCGTCCCGGTGATCGCCGCAGTCAGGCTCGGGGTTTTCACCGTGCCGCCGCCGGAACCCTTGGGAATGAAGAAAACCAAGGAACCCTTTTCCAAGGAAAGCGTGCGGGAATCTGCGTCGAAGGAAAAGATGGTGTTCTGGCCGATCCGGACGACTGAGCCGTCGGCGTATTTGAGTTCGGCGCGGGACTGGGTTTCGGTGGTGATGAAGTTGTCGGCGCGGACCACATCGCCGACTGTGGCGCGGCGCTTGGAACTCTGGGCGCCTTTAATTTGGCCGAAGTGAACCGCGTTTTCGACTTGGGTCACCGTGGCTTCCTTGAAGGGGATGGGCGCTGAGTGCGCGGATCCAGCGAGGGCGAGCAGCGCTGCCAGGGCAGACGCGGCGGTTAAGAACAAATGATGGCGGGTAGGTGCAGGGCAAAACACGCGCGGAGTGTTTTGGGTCGACCCGCCTGAGTCAAGCGCGTTTACGGCTATTTTACTGGTGCGCGGAGCCGGGGGTGTTAATTCTTGTAACCTGCTGGAATCCAGTTGGTTGTGGTTGTTTCCGAACGGCGGCGCGGAGCGCTCCGCCGCCCCAATGCTTGGTCTCGCCGCTTGGAGATTTATTACGTTTCGCGGTTGTTGGGGCGCCGGATGAAAGCTAAGGAGTCAGCAATGGCTTCCGGTAAACACCCACGCGTTCGATGGCTGACTATTTTTTGCGTCGTCTGCACTTTAGTCCCGGCAGCGGCCTTTACCTATTTGGGAATCTACCGGGACTTGGAGTTCGCCGCGCGGGACAAGATCGCGGTGTTCGGCAGAAAGGCAGCGCCGAGTCCCGAGGTAGTTTTTTTGGCGATCGATACGCCTTCATACACCTTGGACACGCTGTTTGAAGATGAGCTCAATGCTTCCCCTGCGCTTCCGCTGATGAAGGGCGGCTATCCTTATCCCCGGACGGTTTATCCTTATATTATCGAGCGTCTCGCTCAGGCCGGAGCGAAAGTGATCGCTTTTGATATTCTGTTCCCCAGTGAAAAAGATCTCGATGCGCCATTCAAGGCGGCGCTCGAAAAGTATTCCGATAAGGTGATTATTGGGGGGAATTTGGAGTTGTCGGATTTAAATCATCGCAGCAGCGAGCAAGGACGAAATCCCGCTTACAGGCCGCCCGCGTTTTCGCTTTTACCGGCGACCAAGGGCACGGATTCGAGGGTGGGCTTCGTTAACTTTTTCCCAGACGACGATTTGGTGGTGCGCACGGCGCTTTATCGGACCACCGACGAGGAGCTCAAAAACATCCCGCCATCCGGGGATCCCACCCCTTACTATTCGCTCGCCGCGCGCATGCTCGAAAAGGCCGGGTATGCGCATCTGCTGCTCCGCTCCAATGAGACCGCCATGTTCAGGTATTCCGAGTGGCGGCCGTATTCGCTGTATCAGATCTTTGTGCCCGGGATCTGGGAGAGTCCGACGTTCAACAGTGGCGCGTTTTTTAAAGATAAGATCGTGCTCATCGGGCCTGATGGGAATTGGTCCAAGGACGAGTTGCTGACGCCGTTCGGGTTGATGCTCGGGCCCCGGATTCACTTGAGCGCCCTGAATGCCGCGCTCAATCACGATTATCTGCATGAACTGCCAGGGGCGGGCAATTTACTGCTGATTCTCGCCGGTGGCCTCATCGCCTGGCTGCTGATCTGGTTTGTGCCGTCGCCATTCCGGCGTTTCCTGCTGCTGATAGGAGTGGGCGTGGTGGCCTATGTGTTGGTGCGGTGGAGCTACAATGAGTTCGGGTTTTTCCCCATCATCCTGAGTCCGATGTTGGCTTTTGTGAGCAGCGCGGGCGGGTTTGCGGTTGTGGAACAGGTGCTCGATCGGCGGGAACGGGCGCATTTCCGCAAAACCCTGGAGCAGTACGTTTCGCGTGACGTTGTTAAGGAGCTGTTGGATAATCGTGAGAGCTTTCTTAATAGCTTGGGGGGTGAACGTAAGCATATCACTGTGCTGTTCTCGGATATTCGCGGGTTTACCACCATCACCGAGAGCAGCGATGCGCAGCAGCTCGTCCTGCAGCTCAATGAATATTTCAATGAGATGGTCCGGATCGTTTTCGCCAACGTGGGCACGCTGGATAAATTCATCGGCGACGCTGTGATGTCGCATTGGGGCGGCATCACCACCAGCGGGGTTCAGACCGATGCGCGGCGCGCGGTGACGTCTGCGTTGCAGATGCGGCAGGCGCTGAATGCGCTCAATGCCGACTGGAAACGGCGCGGGATGCTCGAGCTGAAGATCGGCATCGGCATCAACCACGGGGCGGCCATTGTCGGGAATCTCGGGTGCGAGGTTAAAAAGGAGGTCACGGCCATTGGCGACGCGGTGAATGTGGCGTCGCGGCTGGAGGGTGCGACCAAGGAGTTTCATCTGGATTTGCTGATCGGAGAGGAAGCTGCGGAGTTGGTGCGCGAGGCGTTTATTCTGCGCTCGGTGGGGGAGATCCAGGTCAAGGGCAAGGGCAAGCCGGTGGAGGTTTTTACGGTGATTTCAGACCGAATCAGTGGAGTGGCTGCGCCGGAGTGGTTGGCGGGGTTTGAACGCGGAATCCGGCTTTATCGGCAGCGCGAGTTCGTGCAGGCCTTGGAGTTGTTTACGCAAGCGGCGGCGGCCGCGCCCGAGGATTGGCTCAATCAGGAATACGTGAGCCGTTGCCAACGTCTTATCATGGAGCCGCCTGGAGCGGATTGGGACGGCGTCTATGTGATGACCAAGAAGTAGGTGGCTGCTTGCTGGCGTTCAGTTGCCGTATGTTTTAACGCAGAGCAGAGGCGCAGGCGCTGAGAAATGCTGGGGTTGGATAGGGCGCCGGGCGGGCAATGCGCAACCGACCGCATGGCTGTCTTTTCGCGAGGAGTCGCGGGGTTGCAGGGCTTGCGCATCTAAATTTTTCTGTAATTGCAGGCTTTCATATATCCCAACGGGATTACGTCCTCCAGCCCAGGGTTGGCCGCCGCGGGCCTACCCTGGGACTGAGCCAGAGCCGATCGAACCGCAACGCGGTTCCGCCAAAGGCCGATCCCGGGCTCAACCCGCGTTGGGGTTGGATTCTCTCCGTCGACGGTTCCCAGGGTAGCTCGTTCCTCGCAACCCTGGGCTGGAGGGCGTAACGCCTTTGGCGTAGATGCTTTGCCACGAGCTCTTGATGGGAGGATCTGCACTTTCCAATAATTATTTGAGAGGCGTAAGCCCTGCGCGCGGTGGCCTTTCTCTGTGCCGCTGCGTTATGCGAAGAAGCGTTCGGGGGAGAGGAGCGTTTGCGGTTGGCAGATCCGGTCCACGAGGCTTTGCCAGCTTTCGTGGCCGCTGAGAATTTGGATTTCCACCCGCAGAAAATAGACAGGGAGTTCGAGGCTTTCGACGCTGTGCGGAAAGCGGACGCTGTCTTTTTCTGTGGTCACGATCATGTCGAGATCGCGTCGCACACAGCGGGTGATAAATTCCTGGAGTTCCTTGTCGGTGAAGCGGTGGTGGTCGGCGAAGCGCTTGGTGATTTCCAGGGTCGAGCCCAGGCCGCGCAGTCCGTTTTCAAAGCTCTCTGGCTGGGCAATGCCGCTGATGGCGCCAATATATTTTCCCTGCAAAAAACTCAGCGGCAGCCGCTCATCGCTATATAGATTTTGGAGGTAAAGTGGCTGGTGCGTGCATTCGATGATTTCGGCGGTTCGGTTGTATTGCCGGATCCGCTCGATCAATGCGGCGTTGGCGCCAGCGATACTTTTTGTGATGAATATATAGTTGGCGCGGCGGAGATTTGACGGGGGCTCGCGCAGGGTGCCGCGGGGCAGCAGGAATTCATTGCCAAAGGGTGCCTGTCGGTCGATGAGGCAGATCTCAAGTCGATGCTTGAGGTGCAGGTATTGCATGCCGTCATCGAGGATCAGCGTGTCGACGCCCATGTGGCGGATTGCGTGGATGGCGCTTTTGACGCGGTCTTTGTCGACGAGCACGATGACGTCGCGCAGGCTGCGGGCGAGCATGTAGGGTTCGTCGCCTGCGAACCGCGAATCTAACAGGAGCTTTTGGCCGTCGTGGACAATGCGCGGTTTTTTGCGTTCCAGGCCCAGCCACTTGCGTTGGAGGCGCCGGAACAGGGGCGGTTTCTTGCTCTTGTAGCCGCGGCTGAGGATGGCCACGCGGCGGCCGTTGTCTTGCAGTGTGCGGGCAAACTTTTCGACGACTGGCGTTTTCCCGGTGCCGCCGACAGTGAGGTTGCCAATGGAGATGACGAGGCAGCCCGGGGTGTGCTGGCGGAGCAGGCGCTTTCTAAACAGCCAGAGTCGGGTTTGGACGATGCCGCGGAAGATCCACGAGAGTGCGTAGAGAAACCAGCGCAGGATTGCGGCGCGTTTGCCGTAACGCCGCTGGAGAATGACGTCGATGGCAAACTGTTCGAAGGCTTCAAGCCAGCGACGGAACACAGTTGTTTAGAGGAGCCTAGCTCCTGTGTTGTCGGCTCCGGTCAGGATGGTGCGGGCGGCTTGCCCGGCCGCCGAGAGCATCGCTTTGGCCACGGCCTCGGGTTCCTGCAGCGTGAGGCAGCAAATCGTGGAGCCTGAGCCGCTGAGGAATCCGCCCAGTGCGCCGGCTTTTTCGCCCGCAGCGATGACGCCTGAAAGCATGGGGATGAGCGGTTCGCGGAAGGGTTGATGGAATTGATCGATAAAGCAGCCGCGCAGCAGTTCGTAGCGTTGCAGGGCGAAGGCGGCGGTGATCCGGCAGGCGTTGACCGAGCTGGCGACGGCTGCGGCGTGGTCAATGGTGAGTGGGAGAACGGCGCGCGCGGCTGGGGTGGCGATTTCGAATTCGGGCACTAGTAAGACGAAGTGAAGTGCTTCGGATACTTCGCAGTGCAGGGCCGGGGCGCCAGATTTGGCGACTGTGAAGCCTCCAAACGCGGCCGGAGCTGCGTTGTCGGGGTGGCCTTCGAGTTGGGCGCATAGCGCGAAGAGTTGTTCGCGGCTCAGTGGCTTGTCGGTCAGCTCATTGAGCCCGTGGAGCAAGCCCAAGCGGATCGTCACGCTGCTCCCCATTCCCCGGGATTGGGGCACTTCGCCTTCGATTTCCCAGTGGAACGCGAACGGCGCGACGTGGGAGGCTGAAAAAAACCGGGCCGCCGCGTCTGAGGCCATCACGTGGTTCTGGGGCGGGCCGCCGCGCCGGACGGTGACGCGGTTATAGATTTTCAGGGCGACACCGAGGCAGTCGTATCCGGGGCCGAGGTTGGCGGTGGTGGCGGGGACTTTGATGATGACTTCGCTCATTTTGAAAGCATGAAGACTGACGGGGAGTTCTGAAGTTATGAAGGATGAATTATGAGAGGGCGCGCGGAAGCTAGGCGGCGCTTGGCCGCAGGCTTCTCTTCCTTCTTCATTCATACTTCATAATTCATAATTCCAGAAAGGCTCGCTTCGATCTTCGGATGCCTTTTACCTTGCCCGCCCATGAATCGTCTCGACGGCCGCGCGCCGGATCAAATTCGCCCTATATCGTTCATCCCAAATTTTGCGCCGCATGCCACTGGCTCGGTGTTGGTGGCCAGTGGAAATACCCGGGTGATTTGCTCCGTGATGATCGAAGAGGGCGTGCCGCGCTGGATGAAGGAGCAGAAGGTGTCGGGCGGCTGGATTACCGCAGAGTATTCCATGCTGCCGTATTCCACGCTCCAGCGCAAAGCCCGCGATATTACCAGGGGGCGGCTGGACGGTCGGAGCGTGGAGATTCAGCGTTTGATCGGACGGGCGTTGCGGGCGGCGATTGATTTGGAGGCGCTGGGAGCGAGGACGTTGTGGGTGGATTGCGACGTGTTGCAGGCGGATGGCGGGACGCGGACGGCATCGATCACCGGAGCCTGTCTGGCGGCGGCGCTGGCGTTTAAACGTTTGCAGGCCGCGAAGCTGCTGGCCAAGAGCCCGATGGCGAAGTTTGTCGCGGCGGTCAGCGTCGGGATCGTCAATGGTCAAGCGTTGCTGGATCTCAATTATCTCGAAGATAAAGACGCCAGCGTGGATCTGAATCTGGTGATGACCGATGACGGCCAGTTCGTGGAAGTGCAGGGCGCGGGCGAGGAGGGGACTTTTTCCCAGGAGCAACTGAGTGCGATGCTTGAGCTTGGCAAGACGGGGATCGCGGAGTTACTTGCTGCGCAACAACAAGTGCTGGCCGTTGTTCCCGGTGGGAACGCTTAGGTCAGCCCGTTTATTTTTATGAAGAAAGCTCTCATCACAGGCATTACGGGGCAGGACGGCTCGTATCTCGCCGATCTATTACTGTCCAAGGGTTACGAGGTGCATGGCATCATTCGTCGCGCCAGCACGTTTAATACGTCGCGCATCGATCATCTTTACACCGATCCGCACCTCAATGGCGTCCGGCTTTTCCTCCATTACGGGGACTTGGCCGATGCTCTCAATTTGACGCGTCTGATCGACCGGGTCGGGCCGGATGAAATCTATCATCTCGGCGCTCAGAGCCATGTGCGGGTGAGCTTTGATATTCCAGAATATACAGGCGACGTGGTGGCGTTGGGTGCGATCCGGATTTTGGAGGCGATCCGGGAGGCGTCGGTGCCGGCGCGGTTTTATCAGGCGTCTTCGAGTGAGATGTATGGGAAGGTGCAGGCGGTGCCGCAGATCGAGACCACGCCGTTCTGGCCGCGGAGCCCCTACGCTGTGGCCAAGGTGTATGCCTATTGGGCGACGGTGAATTACCGGGAGAGCTACGGGATGCACGCCTCCAACGGCATTCTTTTTAATCATGAAAGTCCCCGCCGAGGGGAAACCTTCGTGACGCGCAAGATCACGCGGGCGGTCGCGGCCATTAAAAAGGGGACGCAGAAGGATCTCTACCTGGGCAATCTCGATGCCAAGCGGGACTGGGGATATGCGCCGGAGTATGTGGAGGGGATGTGGCGGATGCTGCAACAGGATAGCCCGGACGATTATGTGCTGGCCACTAACGAGACCCATACCGTCCGCGAGTTTGTGCAGGAAGCGTTTGCGCACGTCGGCCTCGACTGGCAGGACTTTGTCAAATATGACGCCCGCTACGAGCGCCCCGCAGAAGTCGAATTGCTGATAGGCGATCCGAGCCGGGCCCGGGAGAAGCTGGGCTGGGTGCCGCAGACGCGTTTTGCGGAGTTGGTGAAGATCATGGTAGACGCGGATTTGGCGGCGCTGGGGCAGGGGTCGGCCCTGTCGGATGTGTAATAACCGCTACCGTTCATCGGGGGATGAAGCGGCCTTGCGCAGGTCGGCTTTAAAAGCAAAATCCCGCTTGACCACTTTCAATAGCGCCTTCATTGTCCCCGCCCCTCGCCTACAAAAGAGAATTTTATGAGC
This sequence comes from Spartobacteria bacterium, assembly GCA_043742585.1. Lineage (GTDB taxonomy): Bacteria > Verrucomicrobiota > Verrucomicrobiia > Chthoniobacterales > Chthoniobacteraceae > CAIURC01. The sequence goes on along the minus strand of JAYTYG010000027.1, from coordinate 4,573 downwards.
AAAGTTTGCAGCATCACGAACGCACGTCCGACCAAAGGGTCCGTAATCCACCGCCGCGGTCTCGCCAAGAAAAAAGGCGGGATCGGGCAGCACGTCACCAAAGTGGTGTCGCGCACCTTTTTCCCCAACCTGAAAAGCAAGCGGGTGTGGGTCACCGAGCTTAAGCGCTTTGTCCGAGTCAAGCTCTCGGCCCGGGCACTTAAAACGGTGACTAAAAATGGAGCCTATGCCACGCTGAAAAGCGCGGGGATCATTTAAGGCTCGCTTAGTTTCACACTCCAACCCTTTAGAATCTATCTATCATGCCATTTAGTGTTGTTAGCCAAAAGTCCGCAAAAACCTATATCCTTCACGCCCGCAAGCAGGAGCTCAAGGGCGGCCAGACGGTCACGCTTTATTACTTCGCGGGAGCCGCTGGGGAATGTGCGATTGATGCCTTGCCTGAAGGTTACGAGGTCTCTGAAAACACCAAGACCGGACTGCCTTTGCTCAAGAAGAAGAAGTAGTCTTTACCGATACTCCTGAAGATTTTCGCTGGCGGCTCGAGTTTACTCGCGCCGCCAGCGTCATTTTATGGGGGGGCTCTGAGTTCGACTGGCGAAATGCGATCGGCTCCACAGCAACGGCCTGAAGCTTGTTTCACAGGCGTATTCCACGGAGGCGTCCCAGGGCTTGCCCATCTAAATCCCGGGTGCAACCCGCGTTGGGTTCTCTCCATCGACGGTTCCCCGGGTAGCTTCGTTCCTCGCAGCCCTGGGCCGCATCCCGAACTGTGTCAATCTGCGGATCGCTGCCCGCCTGTAATCGGCGTAAGCCGAGGTTGACCGGCCTCGCTGTATCGACCATTGATTTCCAGCTTTAACTAATACCTATCCCATGTCATCGAGTCCTGTTCCTGTCACCATTCTCACCGGCTTTCTCGGAGCCGGCAAAACCACGCTGCTCAACTACATATTGAAGCAGAAGCACGGCTATAAATTCGCGATCATTGTCAATGAGGTGGGCAAGATAGGGATCGATGGCATGCTCGTGGAAAACCAAAAAGAGGAGGTCATTCAGATGAATAATGGCTGCCTGTGCTGCACGGTGCGCAAGGACCTCGTGAAAGGTGTGCAGAATCTCATCAAGCGCGGTGGCTTCGATTATCTGCTCATCGAAACTACTGGCATCGCTGATCCGGGCCCGGTGGCACAGACCTTCCTCAATATCCCGCAGCTCCAGCAGCTCGTGCGCCTGGACTCCATCATCACGGTGGTCGACGTCGAGCAGATCGAAAAACAGATTCAAAACGCCGAGACCGCCCGCGAACAAATCGTCATGGCCGATTTTCTTTTGCTCAATAAAACCGATCTGGTCGCCGAGCCCGATCTACTGCGGGTGGAAGCCCTGGCTCGCGAGCTCAACCCGCATGCGCAGATTTTCCGGACCAGCCAGTCGGAGGTCAATTTGAAGGAGCTGCTGGATATGAACGCCTTCAAGCTCGATCAAAAGCTGGCGGCGGATCCCGAGTTCCTCAATGAACTCAATCAGCGCCATCATCATGAGATCAATTCGCTCTCGTTCGAATTCGAGGCGCCTTTCAGTGTCGAGAAATTCGAGTATTTCGTCCAGGAGCTCTCCGAGCAGGAGCATATCTTCCGGAGCAAAGGATTTCTGCACATCGCGGGGAACCCGAGGCGGGCGATATTTCACGGTGTTAACAACCGCTTTACAATTCTGTGGGACCGGCTTTGGGAGAAGGACGAAAAGCGGGCGAGCCAACTGGTGTTTATCGGCAAGCACTTGGATGAGACCCGGCTCCGCAGCCAGGTGGAAGGCTGTTTGGCGTAGCGCGGCTTTCGGCCGGCGCTGCGGCTTAGTCCCGCACAGCTGTGGGGACGAGGATGGCGTCCTTCATGCCATGGAGGAGCTTTTTGTCGGCCGGACAGATGGTGGCCAGGGCGCCTCGAAGCTGGGCCTTGTCTTCAATGACAAAGTAATACGGGCAGAGGCGGACCCGGCCACGCAGCGGTTCAATGGAGCCGGTGCCGGGATTGAGGAAAGGGTGCTCGATGATGCGGCCTTTATGAAAGCGCTGGAGGATATAGGGATGCTGGCTGAATTCCGAGAGCGCGTGGGCAATATGCGATTGCCACTCGGTCTGCGAGACGTCGGAGCCCAGCACCACGCTGCGGCTGCCCCAGCCCAGTTCGGAAAAACCGCTGATTTTGAGGATCAGATCTCGCTGTTTTTGACTGAATCGGCCGAGCTCCTCCCAGGAGTTGATCTCCAGGCCCGGCAGCACCGCATGGTGCGGAAGGGGCGCGGGATCTAGTATCCAAGTGTAGGGGATGTGTTTTTGGAGTTCCAAAAAGTGTTTCTCCCCAAGCTCGCGCCGCCAGAATTCGCGCAGGGGTTGCATCCAAAAAAGTGCGAACCACATCTTCTCTTCGAGGTAAGGCTTGAGCGGCGGGCTGATCCGCAAGGCTCCGGATTGCGCCCCTTCTCTCAAAGCCGGGAGGCCGGGGAGGTTGGGGTAATCGAAGTTCTCAAAAAAGCGGTAGATGTTTTGGGGGCCGACTTTCGGGGGTGAGTAGGTTTCTGCGGCATGGACTCGTTGGTGGGTGCGTTGGGCCAGCCATTCCATTTCCGGGCGGTAGGTGGCGGACTCCTCGGACACGAGGATGTCGGCCCCCGGGGCGATGGCGTCGAATCCCTCAATCATTCCGCGCGCGCCGCCCAGCACATCCTCGCCCAATTGGCTATAAGTCTCGTTGAGCCAGGCGGTTAGCCCGATGCCGCCAGGCACGCTGTCGAGCTCCGCAATGGTGAAGCCTTCCTCAGTAAGCACCAGGTCCGGCCTGATCACTTGCGGCAGGGCGTTCCGGAATTCCTTCCGACGCGCGAACTCGACGATTTCGGGCGGTTTGCCGCGGTCGAGGTAGGCGGCGATCCAGGCGGGTTGTTTGCCCGAGACGCTGCGCAGGTAGAGCTCGTTGCAGGCGCGGTTGAACAGGTGCAGTCTGTGGCCGAGCTTTTCGAGCTGCGCGGTCAGGCGGGAATCGATGGGAAACGCTTCGGGCGAGATCAGCCAATCTTTGTTTGAAAAAAGGCCTTCGGGTGGAAATGCCTGACGAATGGCGTCGATCTTTTCAACAGCGGAAAGCATAAGTAAAATTTAATCCCCCTCAGATCAGTAGCTTGAGCGCTGATCGCACCAGGTCTTCCACGCCCGGGCTGGCGCCGGATTTTTCGCTGGCCTGTTTGACCGCCTTGTGGGCGTCGACCTGTTTGTAGCCGAGCGAAATCAGGGCCAGCACGGCGTCGTTGATCTGCGCTTCCTGGGGGCTGGGCGCGTGAGCGGCGCTGGCGGCTTCCCAGGCGGCCGCGACGCCGACCTTGTCCTTGAGCTCGACGATGATGCGTTCAGCGGTCTTTTTGCCGATCCCCTTGGTCTTGGCGAGCAGCCCGGCGTCGCCGCTGACCACGGCCGCTTTGAAGGAGGTGACGCTAATGCCGCTGAGGACATCGAGGGCGATTTTCGGGCCGATCCCCGACACGTGAGTGACGAGGAGTCGAAAGAGGTCGCGCTCGGCGGCACTCATGAAGCCGTAGAGGACGTGCGCGTCTTCGCGGACCTGGAGATGCGTTAATATCTTGATCTGTTGGCCCGGCGCCGGGAGTTTGTCGTAGCTCGAAAGCGGAATGAATACATGATAGCCCACCCCATGAACGCCGACGACGACATGCGTCGGCAGCGCTTCCACCAGGTGTCCTTCAAGAAAGGTGATCATGCCGCGAAGTGGATGTTGGCGGCCGTGAAGTGGAAAGCCTTTTTCGCGCGGCTCTTTTGCCCGATGCGATGTGGCGTGCTTCGTCGGTGCTCCTGCCTGTTGCTTTGCCTCGTGTCTTGTCTGTTGTCTTGTCTCATGCCAGCGGCCGCCTCGGCGCAGGCGCCGGAAAGCCAGTGGCGGATCTGGCTGGAGCCCAAGGTGATTCACGCCCCGGTGTCGATGCGCATTGCGGGCAGCAAGGAGACGGAGATGGTCGCGGGCATTCGCGACAGCTTGAGCGATGATTGTTTAACGAAAAACCAGTGGGAGGCATTGAAAGTCTCGCAGGAGGCCTTCTTCAAGATCGCCCAGCTCAATGCCAACGCGGATCTCGCCAGTCTCAAGCCCCAGTTTGTCCGGGACTCAAAAAAAGTCATCGAATACGCCGTGCTAAGTTCCGAGAAGGCGATCGTGGCGAGCGCGGTCTTGGGCACGAAGTTTCTGGCGATGTTCGAAGCCACGCTGGGCGACAAATTGCTGGTGGTCGTCCCCAGCCGTTCCAAGGCTTTTGTGTTTCCCAAGTTGGCAAGTGAGTATGCGCAGTATGCGTCGGTGGTGATTGAGGCTTATCAAAATGCGGACTTTCCAGTGAGCCTGGAGGTCTTTGAAGTCAGCGCCGAGGGCTGGAAAGTCATCGGTATCTACGAGCCCTAAGCATTTTAGCCCCTGCCTGGCATGGTTCCGGCAATGCGCGGTGTCGTTCGGTTTTCCGTTTCCTATGAAAAAGACTATTTTTGGACTCATCCTCCTCCTGCTGGCGG
>JAYTYG010000026.1:0-2164 GCA_043742585.1 Spartobacteria bacterium | reverse complement strand
CCTCCTTCCCCTCAAGAGCATCCTGGTCTACCCGCTCCAGAAAAACTTCCGCGCCATCCTCACCGGCTGAAGCTCCGACGGGCTTCACCGAATATTTACGTGTTTAGGCTCACCCGCATAGTGAACGATTCGGTCGGTGACAATTCTCGGAACCTGCTGATGTTGAACGAACTGTGTGTTCATATTCAGTTTCCATCGCCGTGTTTAGGATAAAGAGAAGCGTCGGTCTTAACGGGACCTGCGTTCTCCTAATCGTCATCATTCATAATTTATCCTTCATAATTCCTATTAGGGCGCCTTTGGCGTAGATGAACGCAGCTGCTGTTAAGCCCGAAGCTTCACTTCCGTCATACTTCCTAATTCCTCCTTCGGCCCGCGTTCCATACGCACCACAGCCCACTAGGCAGGGGCGGCTTACCCGCTAGGGTTGAAATCGCTGACATGGGCAAGCGATTCAATCGAGCCAAGATCCCATCGGTCATCCTCTGGTTTTTCGGGAGCCTGCTGTGCTGGGCGCAACCGGCGCCCCCGCTTTCTCTGAACGAGGAGGAACGCGCCTGGTTGCACGCGCACCCGGTGATTCGTGTGGGCCAAGATACCAGCTGGGTGCCGGTGGAATTTGCCGATGAACACGGGGAGCCCTCCGGCATGAGCGCCGAGTATCTGAAACTCGTCGAACAACGCTTGGGCGTGACGTTCGCCAGAGCCCACAATCTGAACTGGTTTGAGGTGATGTCAGCACTCAAAAACCGGGAAATCGACATGACGACCTCGGTGGCCGTCACGCCTGAAAATTCAGAATTTTTGGTCTTCACAAAGCCTTACATGGAGATCCCCATCGTCATCTTCACCCAGATAGACGTGCTGTATGTGTCTGATCTGGAAATGCTTTCAGGGAAGAGGGTGGCCATAGGCGCTGGCTACGCAGTCGCTGACTGGTTGGCACGGGATCACCCCGCCATCCAGCAGGTGAAGGTGGAGAATACCGAGGAAGGGATTAGCCGACTGCAAAATGGGGAGGTATTCGCCTACGTGGATAACATGCTGGTCGTTAACTACTTCCTGTCCGCACGGAAAGCTGCGGACGTCAGAGTCGCCGGCTACACCCCCTACGTGAACGCGCAATGCATGGCGGTGCGCAAAGACTGGCCCATCCTCGTCGGGATCCTGCAAAAGGCGTTGGACTCGATCTCCGAGCGCGAAAAAGCGGCGATCTATCATAAATGGCTGCCTGTCCGATATGATCAGGCGTTCTACAAAAAACGAATTTGGCGGACCGTGCTTCTGCTTACCGGGGCCCTTATTGGTTTGGCTGCTTGGATTTTATGGCTCTTCGCTGTGATTCGGCAGCGCAAGCGGGCGGAGCTTGCGCTGAGCAACTTAAGTGCGGAGTTAGAGCAACGTGTGCAGGACCGCACGGCCGCACTCGAAGCCGCCAACCAGGAGCTCGAAGCGTTCAGCTACTCGGTCTCCCACGATTTGCGCGCGCCCCTCCGCCACCTCACGGGATTCTCCGAGTTACTAAAAAAGAACGCCGCCGCGAATCTCGACGAGACAGCGCTGCGTCATCTCACGTTCATCTCGGAGTCTGCGGTGCGGATGAGCCAATTGATTGATGATTTACTGGCGTTCTCCCGGGCGGGTCGCGCAGAGCTGCACAAGGGGCCGGTGAACATGGACGCACTGGTAAAGGATGTTATCAAGAGTTTGCTCACGGACGCACAGGGAAGGCGGGTCTTCTGGCAAATCGCCCCCCTGCCGTATGCCACCGCCGACGAGGCGCTATTACGTGCAGTGCTGACGAACCTTTTGTCAAACGCGCTCAAATACACCCGGCCGCGCGCCGCAGCGACGATTCAAATAGGCTGCATCGAGGGCGAGCTCGAAGACATTTTTTTCATCCGCGACAACGGCGTAGGGTTCGAGATGAAATATGTGGGGAGACTCTTCGGCGTATTCCAACGCCTGCATGCCACCGCACAATTCGAAGGCACAGGCATCGGGTTGGCCAATGTGCGCCGCATCATCCAGCGCCACGGCGGCCGCACCTGGGCCGAGGGCAAGGTCGGCGCCGGCGCCACGTTCTATTTTTCTCTTCCGATTTGGAGTGCGCCGGCTTGACGGCGCTTCTCTTTTCTCCCCCCGCACTTTTCCCCACGCGCAC
>JAYTYG010000025.1:0-4416 GCA_043742585.1 Spartobacteria bacterium | reverse complement strand
CTGAACCAATCGTAGCCGTGACTGTGGACATGCCCGTTGTAGCCCATGACCAATTTGCGGCCATTGAGGAGCAGGGGATGATTGTAGGTGGGTGCGGCGGCAAAGCGCTCGTCACATGGGAGCGTTTGTATTGCGAGCTGCACTGCGTCGAGTTCCGAGCGCTGGGCGATGGGGTAGCCGTGTTTGGAGTTGTCAATGCCGCCGAGCATCGAGAGCACGCCCGAGAAAAACAGCAGCGCGCAGGACAGCGCCCGGATCGGCCGGGGCCAATGGACGATGAGCACGCTCCAGAGCGGCGGGAGGACGGCGAGGTAAGCCCAGATCATGAGCTTGGTGTTGTCCCAGGCCCAGGGGGCGAAGCGGACAAAGCAGCAGATCAAAAAAACGCAGAGCGCCGGGACTGTAATGGCGGCGGCCCAGGGGGCGCGTTTTTGGCGAAATAACTGCACGCAGAGGGCGGCTACGAATAGCGGGAGGACCCCGAAGTTCATGCCCCAGAAGAACAGGAAGGTGTCTGTCCCCTGCATCCAGCCGGGCTGCCAGCCGAGCATGGAGGTGCCGTGGAAATGGCCGGTCACCAGCCAGACGAGGGCTGTGGCAGGGAGGAAGGCGGCGCCGATCAGGGTGAGTAGGGCGCGGCGCTGGGCCGGGAGAATCAAGACCCAAAACCCCAGGACGAAGGAGAGAAATAGAAAGGTGTGGAAGTGGAAGAGGGGCATCGACCCGTATAGAAGCACCTCGCACCAGAGCGGGAGGGGGCCCGGGCTTTTTTCGAAAAAGCGGGCGCGCCAGGAGTGCATCAAGGCCAGGCCGGCCGGAATGGCGAAAAGCATCCCGCGTTGAGTCACAAGGATCGCGAGGGGAATGCTCTTCCAGGCTTGCTCGGATTGGAAATCGGCCAGGACGCCATCGTGGAAGAAATGCCATCCGAAAAGCCCGCCATTGCCCAGGAACCCGAGGATGAGAAAGGAGCGGCCCGATTGCCAAAGAGTGAGTCCTGTGAGGAGGCAGCCGAGGAGGCCGACCCAGATCAAGCCGTGAATGAGGTTGACGCTGAGCAGGCTCAGGAGGCTGTTGAAAAGGTCCATGCCGAGCGGGTAGGTCAGTGGCGCTCCGGCGTAGATGGGGTTCTCGGGCCAGAACCGCGCGCCGCCGGCCAGTTCGCGGATGTATGTGATGTGGAGGGATATGTCGCCGAGGTTGTTTGGCGAGAGGACCCGGATCTCGTCGTGGCCCCAGAAAATGAGCCAGAGAAATGCGCGCAGGGAGAAGAGCGTGAATAGAATGATGGCGCACCAATCCCAGGCACCAATGGCGCGGTTCCCGGGGCCGACAGTCGGGGCTGGCCCGGGGCTCGGGCGCAGGGCCGCAGCGCCGATGAGCGTGCCGCCGGCCAGTGCGAGCGCGGCGCAGGTGGGAGTGAGACGGCCTTCGATCAGTCCCCAGATCAGCGCGAGGCAGACCGACGAACTCAGTGCCGAGAGCATGGCGGCGACAAAGTTCATGGCAGTTTTCCGAGGTCGTCCTCGGTATCAGTTGCGGAGGTCACGGGCTGGGCCTTGAGTTCGGCGCTGCGGTCAGGAAAACAACTGCGAAAGGCGTTTACGCGCAGATAGAGCACCTCTGAGGTGGCCGAATTCCCACGGATTTTGAGGGGTTCTTTGAAAAAATCTTCGTCGAGCCGGGCTTCCAATTCGGCGGCGAGAGTTTCATCGGCGATGATGAAATCGGGGTGGTCGAGGGTTTGGATGGGTTGATCGGCGGGCAGATAGCTGATCGTTGGGAAGTCGCCCAGCAACCAGCTTATGGGATATTGCTCGGCGGTGATGACGTAGCCGCGGAGTTGAAAGTTTCGAGGGTCGCGCCGGGTGAGCGAGTGGAGCGGTTGGATGAGTTTGTCCATGAGCTCCGGCAGGGTCTGGACATAGACGTAGGGGGCGTCCGGGTTAGTGGATTCGCGGAAATTGAGAAGAAAACAACTGAAATATGAATGACACAAGACCGTCAGCGCTACGACGCTTGTCACCAGTCGGTCCACGCCCCGAAACGCGCGGTCGATCGCGACCCCGAAGAGCATTTGAAAGGGCCACATGAGCACGATCAGGCACCATGGGGTTTTGTAGGCGATCAGGCTGTAGGCGCACAATGCGCCGAGCCCGTAGATGATCAGCAGCCGGAGCCGCGCTGATTTGCCAGGCGCGAGCACCCACGGCGCGGCGAGTAGGCCGAGTAATGCCGGCCATTCATAGCGGAGGAGGAGTTTGAGCCAGTAACTCCATTCTTTTTCGTGACCGCTTTGGCCCTCGGTGCCGGTGGCAAACCATCGGGCGTAGGTCTCCCAAAGGCCGGGTAGGGAGGAGAAATCGAGGAAGCCGCCGGAATAGAAAAAAATGAGGAGGCCGAAGGCGGTGGCGGTTGCCGCGAGCAGGTCGGAGTGTTGCCAATGGCGCAGGGGCAATGCCAATGGACGGGGCGCTGAGGGGGAGAGCGTTTGGAGCAGCCGCAGGGTGGGGAGGCTCAGGAGAATCGCCACGAAATGGACGGCATAGGTTTCTTTGGTGAGCACCATGCCGCAGAGGCCCAGGACGACGGCCCAGAGGTGGCGTCGCAGGCCCAGACCCCAGAGGCCGAGCCCGCCCCAGGAGGTGAGCAGGAGGAAGAAGAGCAGCCATGTCTCATGGATGGCGTAGCGGCCGTAGAAGACCATTCCCGGGGAGAGCGCCATGGCCAGCGCGGCCATGTGGCTGGCGTTTTTGCCCAGATGCCGCCGGTGCATGAGCACTAATCCCACGCAGGCGGTGCTGAGGAGGGCGATGGGCAGTCGCAGCGCCCAGATGTGGCGCCCGAAAAGAGTTTGCGCCACGAATAGGGCGTAGAAATGCAGGGGCCCGTGGAAATTAGCGGGATTATAATGGTAGAACCCGTCGAGGGTCATTTGATCGACGAACGAGCCGTTAACGCCTTCATCGAAGTGCGGGGGTTTATTGTCGAGCCCGACCAGGCGCAAGGCGAGGGCGAGAGCAAGGATGAGCAGCGCGGGCCAATGCCTGCGTCCAGGCAGCGTCCAAGGCGCAGCCCACCGCGCCACGCACCGAGCAGCCCGAGGCGCCACCGGATGCGCGGGGTCGCAACAAGTCGGGGCGGGGTGGGAGGCAGGATCTGGCACGGGGCACATGCAGCTAACAGGCAATTGCGTCGGGCTCAATCTCATCCGTGGGATTTCGCGGGAACGGCTTGTTTTTTTGACGCGCCTGATTTGACCGCGCTGCAATACTTCCGGAGCGCGCTCTTTTGGAATTATGAAGGATGAATGATGAGGATTCGGAGAACGTGCGTGCCGTTAAACTCTAAGCAAGGCTTCCTCCCATTCCGCTCCCCGCGTCTATGCAGATCGATCTTTCCATTGTAATTCCCGCCTGGAACGAAGCTGCGCGTTTGCCGGCCAGTCTCGAACAGTTGCGGGCTTTTCGCGAGGGCCTGGCGTTGGACGTCGAAATCCTCCTCGTCGTGGAGCCGTCTGCGGATGCGACCCTAGAGATTGCCCAAGCGTTTGCCGCGCGCGCCCCGTATTTTCAGGTGATTGCGAATCCTGTGCATGGGGGGAAAGGGTTCGCCACGCGCACCGGCATGTTGCGGGCGCGAGGGGATTACGTCTTCTATATGGACGCGGATCTGAGCGTGCCGCTGGGGGAGATGCTGGGGTTTTTGGAGGAGTTCAGGGCGCGCCCTGAGCTGCAGGTGCTGGTGGGTAACCGGGCGCATGCCCAAAGCCGGATTACGCGCCGCCAAACGCTGCTCCGCCAGCGCATGGGCCAGTTGTTTAATCGCATCCTCCATGGCCTGTCGCTGGTGTCGCTGGCCGACACTCAATGCGGGTTTAAAGCGTTCCGGCGCGAGGCCGCCCGGGAGATTTTCCGCAGGCAAACGCTGGATGGCTTTGCCTTCGATGTGGAGGTGCTGCTTCTGGCTCAGGGCCTGGGCTACCCGGTGGCGGATTTGCCCGTGGAATGGATCAATGCCCCGGAGAGCAAGGTAAACATTGTCGCTGACAGCTTTCGGATGCTCCTGGACAGCGCTGGGTTGCGCCGGCGCGTGCGAAAGGCCCTTATGGAGGTAGGATGAGTGAGGAGTGATGAGGGAGGAGTGAGAAGTGAGGCGACGCCTTCGGGCTGAGCGATGGGACTGCGGTCTCCGAATCCTCATAATTCATCATTCATCCTTCATAATTCCCAAAGAGCCGGGCGTCGTGAAAATCTGTGGCGCCGGCCCGCAAGCGCTGCTACAACCGCCGCCCATGCGACTTCTCGTGACTGGCGGCTGCGGCTTTATCGGCAGCAATTTTATTCGTTACGTGCTCCAGCACTACGGCCCTGAAATGATTAGCAACGTGGATGCGCTCACGTATGCGGGCAACCC
>JAYTYG010000024.1:0-3021 GCA_043742585.1 Spartobacteria bacterium | reverse complement strand
GGAGCTGGGGTCCGCGTCCCTAAGCGCCCTCCCGGGGGCCCTCCCGGCCGCACCCGTCAACTGGCGGTTCCGAGTCCCGGACGGCCAAACCATTTCATTCTTCGACCAGGCTCTGGGGCCGTGTGCGCAAGTGGCTGGGCGCGATTTTGGGGACTTCCTGGTTTGGCGAAAGGACGGGGCGCCCAGCTATCAACTGGCGTGCGTGGTGGATGACGCGGCCATGGGCATCACCGAGGTGGTGCGTGGCGCGGACCTCGTGCCGTCGACGTTTCGGCAAATCCTGCTCTACGCAGCGTTGGGGATTGCGCAGCCGGAATTTTACCATTGCCCGCTGCTCACTGATTCCGAGGGCAAGCGGCTCGCCAAGCGCCACGACGCCGCGAGTTTGCGCGCGCAACGGGCGCAGGGAATCAGTGCCGAAGCGCTCCAGCGCAGTTGGGGTTGCGCGGACATGGCAGATTGATGGCGCGAGAAATTCACATTCGCGTGGCTGCCGCAGCGCCCCAGGACATTGACCTGCCCTGACTATCCCTTTAGATAACGCCCGTGTTTCGCCTTACCTACGTCCTCGTCTTTCTCGTGCTTGCCGTTGGCGGCCTTGCCCAAAGTCCTGTGCCTGAACCACTGCCTGCCACAGTGAAGCTTCAATACCCGAACACGGACATCCAGGCGATCCTGGACCTTTACGAATCACTCACGCGCAAGACCGTGATCCGCCCCAACCAAGTTGTCGGGGCCACTCTTTACATCGTCGTCCCGGACCCGGTGCCGAGGGAGGAAGCCATCAAACTCATTGAGTCCACGCTCCTTATCAATGGGTTTACATTGGTGCCGTCGCCCGACGGAAAGACCGTCAAAGTCTTTGGAAACGGAGTCAGCCCGCGCACGGGTGGTATTCCGATTATAGCGGATCCGGAGCTTATTCCCGATCATGAGCAAGTCATCAGCTACCTGTTCAAGCTGGAGTATGCGGACCCGCTGGAAGTGTCGCAGACCATGCAGGCGTCGTTTGGGGCGAGCACGGCGGGCTACACGGCGTTGGTGCCGCTGCCGAAGTCGCGGATGCTATTGGTAACAGAAAGTAGCACGATCATACGCGGCCTGCTGCAATTGGTCAAGGAGATAGATTTACCTCCGGCAAAGGTTGTTAGTGAATGGATAACGCTTGAGCGGGCTGACGCCAAGGAAGTCCTCGAAAAACTCAAGGAAATCTTCGAAAAACAACCCAGCCAAACCGGCGCGCCCGGCGCCGCTCCCGTTGCGCCCGGGGCCCCGCGCGTGCGCCCGGCGACGACGCCCGATGGTATTCCGTTGCCCCCCGGGGCCACCCTGGAAACCGTGAGCGCTGAAACCATTGAGCTTACAGCGGGCAACACGCTCACCGAAGACGCGATCATCGTTGGGAAAATCAAGATCAGCGCCGACACGCGCACCAACCGCATTCATGTGATCACGCGGCCAGTGAACATCAAATTTGTGCGCGACCTGGTGAAGGAATTCGACCTCAACCTCCCGTTTGGAGAGCCAGCAGAAAGGGCGCTGAAATTTGTGACTGCGTCCGACGTGCTCGATTCGGTGATCAAAGCCATCCAGGATCCCGGCGCCAAAGACAGCGGCAACACCGCCGGGCAGGGGAACCAGCAAAACGCCCTTGGCGGCAACCGGCAGAACGGGGCACAGAACGGATTGGGCGGCAACACGGGCAGCAACAGCGGCTCCACCGGCGGCACCAGTTTCAGTGAAGAACTCTCGACCAATCCAGTGGACACGGTGCCCAAGGCCATCGTGGTCGGCAGCACGCGGATCATCGCGGATACCCGCACGAACAAGATCATCGTGCTGGGGAACAAAGAGGTGAAAGATAAGATCTTCAAGCTCCTCGACCGGCTCGATGTGCGGGCCCCGCAGGTCTCGATCCACGCGGTCATTGGCCAGCTCGAGCTCACGGATAAAGAACAATTCGGCGTCGATTATATTTTGAAAAAGGGCGGCGCGGTGGGCTTTTTTCCCACCCCGGGCACTGGAGTTGGCAGTGGCGTCACCGGCGGAGCTACCTCAGCTAACAACACCGGCATCGTCACTGCGACACCTGCAGGCCCCGTGCTTAATCTCAGCAACCTGCTCACCCAGCGGAATATCTCCCAGATCGCCGTCGCTGGTGGGTCCGGGCTGAGTGGCTTTTTCACCGCAGGCGACACCCTGAATGCGATCGTCACCGCTCTCGAAAACACGAATCGCTTTCGTGTCACAGCGCGGCCTCACATTTTCACGAGCAACAACAAAAAGGCCATTATCGCGTCGGGTCAGGAAGTGGCCGTGCCGACGCAATCGCTGACTACTGCGAATAACGGCGGGGTGAACAACGGGGACAACGCGTCGGTGAGTTCCTCGATTCAATACAAGAAGATCGCACTGCAGCTAGAGGTGGTGCCGTTGATCAATTCCGAGCGGGAAGTGACCCTGGATATTCTCCAGAAAGTCGATGACATTTCCGGGACAACGGTGGTGTCAGGGAACAAAATTCCTACGATTTCCACCCGCTATATTAAGACCACCGTCTCCGTTCCCAATGAGGCCACGATCATCCTTGGCGGGCTCATTCAGGTCTCTGATCAAAATGGCTACGCCGGCATTCCTTACCTGAGCAAGATCCCCGTCCTCGGTCCGCTGTTCAGGACCACCTCCAAGGAAAAAATCCGCCGCGAACTCGTCATCCTCATTCGCCCCTCGGTGACCATCACCCCGGACGAGTCAGTCCAGGCACGCGAGCGCGAACAGGAGATGCTCAAAATCGAGCCCGACATCGAGGGCACGCTTTATCCCACGGGCACGCGCCGGAGCAGCCCGCCGCCGCCGGCTTTCCGTGGGCCGCCAGTCCCCATTCTAGTGGATAAAACGCTGGATCAATCAGCCGATAAACCGGTTGTGCCCCTTAAAAAGAAGAAATGATCTCGCGCAAACCGCTGCTCGAAATCCTCCTGGCCAGTGGCGCCACCGAAGCGCAAGCCGCTGAGCTAGCCG
>JAYTYG010000023.1:0-3976 GCA_043742585.1 Spartobacteria bacterium | reverse complement strand
GTTCAATCGCGGGATTTGGTGAGGAGGTCGCGTTGCGTTCAGCTTCCCCGCTCCGTCGGCAATCTTTTTCGCTCGACTATTTGTCTGTCCCTTTTCCCTCGCCCGCGTCGCATCATGCGCGTCTCCCCCTCCCGCAACGACAAGGGCAGGCCGCAAAAATCAACCGGAGTTCCTTCCCTTAACTGAGCGCCATTAATGACTGACCCCTATTTCCCTTTATTTAAGGCATAAGTTAATCACGGTTTGACAGGCTAGCAATGCTTGTCTCACTGATGTGGCTTTGATTTCTCTCGAAAGCAGTATCAAATACTCATCGCGTTCCAACGAGTGATCTGGACAGATCAAGAGTAACCTAATAATCATTTGGCTTTCTGGAGCGCTCCTTGAGAAGGAAAATCTACTAACCAGCAACCTCACGCATTCATTCATTGGTAATTTTCGCATACATAGAATTATACGCATTTCAATAGCGCGCGGACATATCATCCGAAAAATACTCAAGGCATACAGTTTTAATAGGAATCTCATGTTCATGCTAAAACGCAGATAGGATGCATATCATATCGCATCCATTGCTATCGATCTAGCCAACGAAAAAATCCGGGGGCTATCCAGTAAAGGCCATCGCCAAGACGATCACCGATTGATCTTCCCTTGATTGGAATACACGCAGCTCCATAGCCTATTCCAACACCTACAACGACAGTGCCGCCTACCAAGCCTCCTACTGTAATCAACGGTGTGCCCGCAACAGGGGCGGTCCATGCAATGCCAGTGCCAGTTAGCACTCCAGCGCCGGTTAACGTTCCAGCTCCAACTCCTGCCGCTTTGGCGGCGTCATAAATTACTCGCGCACGCTTCAAATTTGCTAACGCATATTCTGCGTTTCTCATAGCGTAGCCGAGGGCCTGTTGACATTCGGATATCTTGCTTGGGGTTTGTGCCTTAAGAAGCGCTTCGGCGGTTTTGAGCATTTGAGCGATAGCGGCATTATTCGATTTCATTGCGCCTTCGAGCGCTTGAAATTCTGGTTCACCGGCTAGGCCAAGAGGATCAGTTGTTGAAAATAGCCTATTCCCCACATACCCATACAGGTTGATCCCGCCATCTTCTTCGATCGGGTCGCGGGAGAGCCACCTGCCGACCGTCGGATCATACCCGCGATACGGGGCGAGGATGATCCCGCTGGCCTCGTGCGTGTAATGGCCGGTGTAGCCGAAGTCGCAGTCCAGGTCGCCGGGACGCTTGGTGCGTTCGCCGTAGGGGGTGTAGTCGTAGCGGGCGAGAACGGTTCCCGCCCCGTCCACCAGTTCGCGGATGGACCCGAGGTGATCCGTCGTATAACGGAGCCGCTGGACATCGCTGCCGGGCACCTCCCGTTCCTCCCCGTGGCCGTAGTATTTGCGCACTTCGCCGCTGGTGTCTCGGCTCTCGATGAGGCTCAGCCCGTCCCAGATCAGGTCGCGCACTTTCTCCGCCTGTGCCGGCGGCGTGTCGTGCTGTTTCACGCGGCGGCTGAACGCGTCGTATTCCCACGCCACCGTGCCGAACGCGCCGCTGATTCCCACCAGCCGGTTCTCCGCGTCCCATGCATAGGTGCGCGTGCCGTTGCTGAGCAGGTTGCCGTCGAGGTCATAGGTGTAGCCGGGGCCATTGGTTTCACCGGTGAGCTGGTTCAGGGCATTCGCCGTCCATTCCCGGGCCACTCCGGCGGCGGTGGATGCGAGGCGGTTCCCCGCGAGGTCATAAGTGTAGGCAAAGCTGCCGTCCCCCTCCACGCCCGTGAGCTGGTCATTCGGATCGTGCGTGAGCGCCCAGGTGCTCGCCCCCTTCTGCCACGAGGAGAGCCGCCCCTGCGTGTCGTAGCCGTAGTGGTGCTCCGAATGCGTCACATAGTCCACATTCACCTGCCCGCTCCCCGCCTCGACTACGAAATAGCCCACCCGATGGAGGATCCCCGTGAGCCGCCGCGCCTCGGCGGCCGGGCCATACGTGAACAAAGTCCGCTGCCCCGCCGCCGTCGCCCCGGTGAGCGCCGCATCCGCCTGCTGGAGCCGCCCGCTCCGGCCCTCATAGCCATAGCCAAACGTCCCGAGGTCATTGCTCGCAGCCGTCAGCCGCCCCAGCGCATCCCAGCCATCGGTTTGGATGTGGGGAAAAATGTTCATCTCACTCGCGGGTAATGACGCATGGGAGGGCGGTTGAAAAACAGGGGCTTTGCTGGAAATGGCAGCGACTTTAGTTGCACGGCCTGAGTCCAAGAAGATTATTTTGCGTGTTTCTGCAAAAGAATGTCGTAGCTGGCACGCGCCCGCTATTGGCTGCCTCTATTACATTTTTACCCAAGCAATTTCGACCCTCCAGCCGTATCGTCTCTCAATTTCTTTAGCAATTCGATTGATTACCATATCAGCCTCTTCTGGAGATAATCGGTTGCATCCGCCTTCCGTAATCATTGGGTCTTCAGGATACAGGCGCAATGCGTTTGTGTCCGATATTTGCTCAGTCGAAACCAGAATAATTCGCTCGCGGTCTGAATATCTTACGTTATACAAACCGGAAAAAGAGACTCGGTACCCTCTTTTTCGGATTACATATCCATCAATCATACGCTGAAAACATTGAAGCGCCCTTGCGACGAGATTCATAAAACTCAATGTTGAAATCGATAAATGATTTCGACTCCTTTTTGCAATAGAATCGGAAGCTCCGTCTCAAAAAATATATTACCTTTGCCAGCGGCTGCCTCTGCAACTCCAACAAACACCACTGCTGTTGCAGGACAGCTCCTTGCATAAGATGCAGACAAACTTCTGAGCAGCGCGCCTGAGAGTCCTGGGCTAACCTTCCTTAGCAACGAAGCCACTGCGCCACCAGGGCCAGACATCATCTTCATTCCAGAGGAAACAGCAGCCGCTCGTCCAGCATTACCGATCCAGAAGGTTCTAGCCCCAATGACACCAGCTGTCGCCCCACAACTCAAACCAAAACTTGCTATTGCAAGACCGGATCCAATATGCGGGGGATCATGACGGACCCCGGCGTCATCGGGGCCAGGGGCTTCAGCATTACCGGTTGAAGCCCACCAAATGCCGAACCCGACGATAAGCGGAACGAACCTGCCATCTGGATCGCGATACATGGTAGGTAAATTAGCTACATACCGATAAAGGGACGGCCCTTCAGGCAAGAACTCAGCATTTGAGATCGGGTCGCGGGAGAGCCAGCGCTGCGTCGCCGGGTCGTAGAACCGGTAAGGCGCGATGACCAGCCCTGTGCCGTCATGCGTGTAGTGGCCGGTGAAGCCGAAGTCCGCGTCTAAGTCCCCATTTAGCTTCGTGCGTTGGCCTTCGGGCGAATAGTCATAGCTGGCGCGCACATTGCCGTCGCCATCCACGAGCTGCCGGATGCTGCCGAGGTGGTCGGTGAGGTAGAGGAGGTTGAGAGTTGAGGGTTGAGGGTTGAGAGTTATCGTGCGGGTTTCACCGTTGCCGTAGTATTTGCGCACTTCGCCGGTGGTCTGGTTGCGGCTTTCGATGAGGCTCAGGCCCTCCCAGATGAGGTCGCGGGTGACGGTGGCGCTGCCGTCCGTGTCCCGCTGCCGCACGCGGCGGCTGAAGGCGTCGTAGTCCCATTCCACCGTGCGGGTGTCATTGGCGTATCCGATCGATACGAGGCGGTTCTCGGCGTCCCACGCATAGGTGCGCGCGCCGTCGCCGAGGGTGTTGCCATCCGCGTCATAGGTGAACTGCACGCCGCCGCCCACCCCGGCGGTCTGCGCGGTGAGCTGGTTCATGGCGTTGACGCTCCATTCGCGGAGCCAATATTCGTCGGTCGCCACCACTCCGTAAGCGGCCGAGGTGCGGTTCCCGGCGGAGTCGTAGGCATAGCTGTAACCGCCGAGCGCGGTGTTCTGCGCATCCTTTTCGACGACGCCGGTGAGCTGGTCATCGCCGTCATGAATGAGGTTCCAGGA
>JAYTYG010000022.1:0-3240 GCA_043742585.1 Spartobacteria bacterium | reverse complement strand
GGAATGTCAGCCCGGCCCCTTCAAACCACTGCCACACGCGAGCCCAACCGGACCCGACCTGAGCTTTGCCTCCGAGCCAATACCAAAACTCCTCCATCCCGAAGCTCACTCCCAAGAGCGATAGCGTCAGAGCAAGCGGAACCCAGCGGGTGGCAATGCTGTTAAGCTTTGCCTGCTCATCCGCCGACTTCTCCTCGTAGTTGGACTCTTCAATTTCCCGCGCGTACCTCAATTGGTCCAGCACCTCGCGATTCAACTGCTCGATCCTCATGGATTTGCGCAGGCGATCGAAGAGTTCAAGGGCCTGAATCTGGTTGGAGACTTCCGAGAAGTCGAAGCGCGCCAAGTAGTGGGCGAAGTCTTCGGAGAGCCAGCGCTGGTCGTCGTGAAACGCTTGCCGATTGTTACTTTCGGTGGAGTATTCGCGCAGGAGGTTGGATAGGCGGTCCCAGAAGATCATCAGGGAGCCGCGCTGCATCACGGCGAGTAGATTTAGGAAGAAGTAATGATGGCGGAAATGTCCGCGGAACATGGGGCCATGGCCGCCCGGCTTGATCAGCTCAAAGTCGCTCACCAGCATGGTGAAACTGTAACCGCTGGTGGCATAGCGGGTGTTCATCCAGCCTTCGTCATCATTCCAGAAGCGATCGTAGAAGACGTCTTGCTCGCGGAGGAAATTGGGGTTGTAAGCGAACCCGCCTGCGCCCTCGTCCAGATAGGCGAGGCGGTACATTTGACTCTCAGGCAGTGAATGGGGAGCCGATAGCGCTAGGCGCACCATGGCGTAGGCGCGCTCATCGCCCAATTGTTCGTAACAGAGGGCGCTGTCGCGTGCCTTGCGGGCGGCGGTTTCGCCTTGCTTGAGCTGCTGAATCTCCTCCGTAGTGAAATCGTCCCATGGCTGCAGCGGTTTGATCAACGAGGCCCAGTGAGGAACGAGTGGGGCGCGCCGATTCTTTCGCGTTTCGGCCACGAGGTCCGGCTGGCAGGCGAAGAAGTCGCTCATTTCGCCAACGGTTTCCTCCTGTGCGTTAATCCAGCGGGCGCGATGGGGACAATCGGCGGTGGCGAGCGTGCGGTTAGTGACGTTGAAGTAGGGCGAGTAGACGCGGCGCACTTGATTCACCAAGTCGCATGCGAGCTTGAAGTCCGTCTTTTCGGTGATGGGCAGCTCGAGTTCCACGGCGAGGATGGCCAAGTCGGTGGTGAACAGGAAGAGCTGCATCCGGTTTACGTTTAACGTGACCGTGAGTTCGCCGCGGAGTTGCTTGCAGGGTTCGGGCGGGCGGGACAGAGTCACTTCCAGATGCTGGATGTCCTTACGGACGAGCACTTCGATAGCGCGCCGCCGGTCATCTTTTTCGTAGAGGAGCTTCTGTACGAACGGATGAAAGTAGACGAACTCGGCGTACTGTTGTTGCGCCTGGTAAAGTTCCTCGACGCCGAATTTGCCTTCGAGTGGATTGGCGACGCGGTCCCAACCCCCTTCACCTGTTGCGATGTGGTCAGCATAAGCCCGCAGCCAATCCGAGGGCGAACCGTCGCGCTTGGCGCGGGTCCCAAAGAGGGGGCCCTGCGCCTGGAGGGAGAACGGCCACAGCAGGATGGTATCGAGGGCGCGGACCGGAGGGTATTCGACCATGACCGATGGTCGGGGAGGCGGGGGTGCTCTGTCAACTGTTGGATCCTACCCGTTGGCATGGACTTGAGTCTTCGAGCCGCGACTGAAGGGCGGGCCCGATTCAGGCGACGGAGGCGTGGCCCGCTTCCATTATGTGGCCTACGGTTAAGGCGAGCCGATTTCGCTTTATGTGGCACGGCGCGATCCAGGTTGAGTTCGGCTGCCGTGCCCGTTTCCCCGCCGCGCCTGATTGAGCCGCGACCGGAGGGAGCGGTCCGAATGGTCCGGTGAGGTGGAGCGTGGCCCGCTTCCTTCAGGCGCGGCTGGAGGGCGGCACAAGCGGCGAAGATTCTGGTGGCCCGCTTCAATCCCCTTCAGATCGGGGTAGGGGTGGCCACCCTGGTCAAATTATGACCCATAGAGTGTTTGATTTACAAGGGGGAAAATCACCGCGCCCCACTTTCGCTGCCAAAGTCTGTTTTTTGCTGCCAAAATCAGTCGCCAAAAATGGACTTAACTCCCTTCGGATCAGATGATTAGAACGAAAATCACCGCGCCTGTTGAAATATTCGACAATCAACGATGACAAAACCGACACCTGCGCTTTTCGCTTGACAAAAGCGTATCATAACGCGGACTCTATGGGCACTTGCCGGGCTATGATCTTACCGAATCGGACGTCGAAGCCGCCTATTTGCGGGTGCTGGAGAATCAGGGCTGTGCCGGCGTGGATGGCGTCAATCTGCACCAGTTCTCTGAGGATGCGGCGTTGCGGTTGGCGTTGTTGCGGCGGGAGCATAACGGGGGCGAGTATCGGGCGTTGCCTTTGTTGCGGATTGTGGTGGAGAAGAAACCGGGGTCGACGGCGACGCGGACTTTGCTGGTGCCTTGCGTGCGGGACCGCATTTTGCAGACCGCCTATGCGACGCAACTTTCGCGAGCCTTTGAAGAAGAGTTTCTCGATGTGAGCTACGCTTACCGGCCGGGGCGTGGGGTGGACCGGGCCATTGCGCGGATCCGGCAGTTGCGAGATGAAGGGTATTGGTATGTGGTGGATGCCGATATCCGGGCCTATTTCGATAATGTGGATTGGGGCGTGTTGAAGGCGATGCTGCTGGAGAGAGAGTCGCCGGGGGTGGCGGCGCAGTTGGTTGATTGGATGGCGACGCCGTATTGGGATGGGCAGCGGGTGCGGGGGCGGAAGAGGGGGGTGCCGCAGGGGTCGCCGGTGTCGCCGTTGCTGGCGAACTTGTATTTGCAGGCGCTGGATCGGGCGCTGGCGACGCGGGACAGCAAACTGGTGCGGTATGCCGATGACTTCGTGGTGTTGACGCGGACACCAGCGCAGGCGGAGGCGGCGTTGACGTTGACGGGTGAGGTGTTGCGCGGGCTGAAGCTGGAGCTGCATCCCGAGAAGACGTCGATTACGAACTTTGGCGAGGGGCTGCGCTTCTTGGGCGCTTATTTTACGAAGGATGAGATCTGGCAGCCTTGGAAGGATGGGCCGAGGCCACAGGGGCGGGTGGTGGCGATGGCGAGGCCGATGCCTTGGCCTTTGCTGGAGCGGTATCGGGCACCTTTGGTGGCGGTGTTGGCGGCTGGTTTGGCGGCTGGTTTGG
>JAYTYG010000021.1:0-7058 GCA_043742585.1 Spartobacteria bacterium | reverse complement strand
CGCGTTGTCGGGCGCGAGACCATCATCAACGCTGGCGTCCGGCCCGGTGAACAAGTCGTCACCAATGGCCAGCTCCGACTCGCCCCGGGCTCTAAAGTGCTGGCGAAACCCGCTCTCGGCACGCCCGCTCCCGGCACGCCCGCTCCCGGCACGCCCGCTCCCGGCAGCCCCTCAGCCGCAGGCAAACCAGCCGGCACACATCCCACCGGAGCGCCTAAACCATGAGCATCTCAGAGCCCTTCATCCGCCGTCCGGTCATGACCACCCTGATCATGCTGGGCATCCTCGGGTTTGGCCTGTTCGCCTTCCGGGGCCTGCCCGTCTCGGACCTGCCGAACGTCGACTTCCCCACGCTCCAGATCAGCGCAAACCTGCCTGGCGGGAGCCCCGAGACCATGGCGTCATCGGTCGCCACGCCGCTGGAACGGCAATTCAGCACCATCGCCGGGATCGACTCGATGACTTCAACGAGCGCCCAGGGATTAACGAACATCACCATCCAGTTCGCCCTCAGCCGCAACATCGACGCCGCAGCCCAAGACGTCCAAGCCGCCATCGCCGCCGCCGCGCGCCTGCTGCCTCGCGACATGCCCGCGCCGCCTTCCTACAAAAAGGTGAACCCTGCGGACTCCCCGATTCTTTACCTAGCCATCACCTCCCCCACCCTGCGGCTCTCGGACGTGAATGAATACGCCGACACCCTGCTCGCGCAGCGCATTTCCACGATCGCCGGCATCGCCCAAGTCTCCATCTTTGGCGCCCAGAAATATGCGGTGCGGGTGCAGGTGGACCCGCGGCAACTGGCCACCCGAGGGATTGGAGTGGACGAAGTGGCTGCGGCCGTCAGCGCGGCCAATGTCAACCTGCCCACCGGCACGCTCTACGGCCCCAGCGAAGCCAGCACAGTGCAGAGCACGGGCCAACTCCTGGACGCCGCAGCGTATCGCAAACTCATCGTCGCTTACCGCAACGGCTCTCCCGTGCGACTCGACCAGCTCGGACGCGTGATCGACAGTGTGGAAAATAATAAGATCGCCAGTTGGTTTCGCGACACCCGTGGCATCGTCCTCGCCGTCCAGAAACAGCCCGGCACAAACACCGTCGCCGTGGTCGATGCCGTAAAAGCGCTGCTCCCCACCTTTCGCGCGCAGATCCCGCCCTCGGTGAATTTGGAGATCCTCTCGGACAAATCCATCTCCATCCGAGAAAGCGTGCGCGACGTGGAATTCACGCTCGTGCTCGCCATCGTCCTGGTCGTGCTCGTGATCTTTCTCTTTCTGCGCAATGTGCGCGCCACGCTCATCCCCTCCGTGGCCATGCCGCTGTCAGTCATCGGCACCTTCATGGTCATGCACCTGCTGGGCTTCAGCGTGGACAATTTCTCACTCCTGGCGCTCACCCTGGCGGTCGGGTTCGTAGTCGATGACGCCATCGTGGTCCTCGAAAACATCGTGCGCCACATTGAAGCCGGAGACGCCCCGATGGAAGCCGCGCTCAAGGGTTCCAAGGAAATCGGCTTCACCATCGTGTCGATGACAATCTCGCTCGCAGCGGTCTTTCTCCCGGTCCTCTTCATGGGCGGCATCCTCGGTCGCTTGCTGAACGAGTTCGCCATCGTCATCGGCGTGGCCATCCTCATGAGCGGCTTCATCTCGCTCACGCTCACCCCCATGCTCTGCGCGCGTTTTCTCAAGCCGCACAGCGCCCACCAGCCCGGCCGCCTCTACCGGCTCAGCGAGCGTTTCTTTGAGGGCATGCTCCACGCCTACGAGCGCACCCTGCGAGTCGCACTCCGACACCCCGTGATCGTGCTCATCATCGCCGCCGGAAGCGTGGCCGCCACCGTGTTTCTATTCGGCGTCCTGCCCAAGGGCTTCATCCCCAGCGAAGACACCGGCCAGATCTTCGCCTTCACCGAAGCCGCGCAGGGCGTTTCATACGACAAGATGGCCGAGTTGCAGCAAGAGGCTGCGGCGATCGTGCTGCAAAATCCCTATGTCGAAGGATTCATGTCCTCCATTGGCGTCGGCGGCTCCACGTCCACCGGGAACGCCGGGCGGATCTACATGAACCTCAAGCCGCACGACCAGCGCCCGTCGGCCGACGCCATCATCGCCGAACTGCGGCCCAAACTGGCGGGCATCGTCGGCCTACGTTGCTTTCCGCAAGTCGTGCCCTCGATCCGGATCGGCGGCACGCTGACTAAGAGCCTTTATCAGTTCACCCTCTTCGGGCCGGACCTGGAGGAACTTTACAGCGTGGCCCCCAACGTCGAAGCCAGGATGCGGCAGATCCCCGGACTCATCGACGTCAACAGCGACTTGCAGATCACCAACCCGCAAGTCCTCGTCACCATTGATCGAGACAAGGCCAGCGCCCTCGGAGTCACCGCCGTGCAAATCCAAAATGCGCTCTCGAACGCATACGCCTCGCGCCAAGTCTCCACCATCTACACCGCCACCAATCAATACCAAGTCATCGTCGAAGTGCTTCCCAAATACCAGGAGAGCGCAGTGGATCTCACCACCCTCTATATCCGCTCCGGCTCGGGCAAACTCGTCCCGCTGAGCGCCCTCACAAAAATCGGCCGCAACACCGGCCCCCTGACCGTCCAGCACCTGGGACAACTTCCGGCCGTGACGCTTTCCTTCAACCTCAGCAACGGAATGGCCATTGGCGAAGCGATCCCTAAAATCCAGGAAGCCGTAAAAGGCGAGATCCCCGCCACCATCAGCACCGGATTCCAAGGCACGGCCCAAGCCTTCCAATCCTCCTTCAACGGGCTGGGCCTGCTCCTGCTCATGGCCGTGCTGGTCATCTACCTCGTGCTCGGCATCCTTTACGAAAGCTTCATCCACCCCATCACCATTCTCTCCGGGCTTCCATCGGCCGGGGTCGGCGCGCTCGTGGCGCTGCGACTCTTCCACATGGAACTCAACGTCTACGGCTTTGTCGGCATCCTCATGCTCATCGGGATCGTGAAAAAGAACGCCATCATGATGATCGACTTCGCCCTTGAAGCCCAGCGGCGCGACGGCAAAGCCCCGGCCGCCGCCATCTACGAAGCGTGCGTGGTCCGGTTCCGCCCCATCATGATGACCACGATGGCCGCGCTCATGGGCACCCTGCCCATCGCCCTGGGAATGGGCGCGGGCGCTGAAGCGCGGCGGCCGTTGGGCATCGCAGTGGTGGGCGGCCTGCTTGTTTCACAGCTGCTAACTCTTTACATCACCCCGGTGATCTATATCTTTCTGGAAAGACGGATGAATAAAGGATGACGAATGAAGGCTAAGGGGCGTCGGGCGTGGAATGCGTGAACCCTTCGGCATCAGCGTTTCCCTAACCCAGCCCCCCCCAGAACCCCCCAGAACCCCCACGGGGGGCAGTTAACGACTTCGCAGGGAAAATCGTTGAGCCCTCTGGATGTTTTCCTGCGTGTGGTTTAGCCAGGTAAACATGCCGCAAGCTTAGCTTCCCCGTTTTCCTGCCAGTTGCACTCTGATCACTTCCGAGTTGGCATTCGAGCAGCGCGAAGCCGAGGTTTTTTACTTCAATGGCCAGTTGCCGGCATTCAGTCATCCGGTTGAGGATCTTGCTTCGTTTCGGCTCTTCACCAGCCAACTCATCGCCAGGGAAATCTGCCATTTCTTACCGCGCGGAGTATAAGGAGATACTGCCGAGTGAATGGTCTGCCGCTCGTTCCGGTCACGGCGGGTCTGCGTTGGTTCTCTAAACAGGCGGCATCGATTGAAGAGCGTTTTAATGGTTTTTTAGCACCTTTCGGCCCCCGTTTAATTCACGCATGAGCCCTGGTTGGTTCGATACTCCCGTTGTATGCACGAACGTGATTATCTTCAACTTGGGCTCTATCTTATAGCGCTCATCGGTCTTACCCCCGTGATAGGTCGGTTCATGGCGCGGGTATTCAATGCCGAGCGCACCTGGCTCTCGGCTTTGCTCGGGCCGCTGGAGCGCGGCGTTTATAAACTGAGCGGAGTGGACCCAGCTCGCGAGATGACTTGGCTCGAATACGTCGGGGCCCTACTGGCGTTTAATCTCCTGGGCTGCACTCTGACTCTCGTGCAGTTGCTGACCCAGGCCTGGTTGCCTTTGAATCCTGCGCATCTGCCCAATGTGCCATTCGCGCTGGCGCTGAATACCGCGGTCTCGTTCATGACCAACACAAACTGGCAGGCGTATTCCGGGGAGTCGACGATGAGCTATCTCTCGCAAATGACTGGATTGGCGGTCCACAATTTCACCAGCGCCGCGACCGGGGTGGCGGCGCTACTGGCGCTGGTTCGCGGGCTCACGCGCAAGCAGGCCGGCACGCTTGGCAATTTCTGGGCCGACCTCACGCGTTGCATTGTCCATGTGCTCCTGCCGCTTTCATTCATCTTCTCGCTGGCGCTAGTATCCCAGGGCGTTGTCCAGAATTTTCGCGGCTACGACACCGCCACGTTGATCGCTCCCTATCAAGTAGGCGTGCCTAAACTCGATACCCAGGGCCAGCCGCTCAAAGACGCCACCGGCACGCCGGTGCTGGAGTCGCAGCGCGTGACCGAGCAGATTATCCCACAAGGCCCGGCGGCTTCGCAGATCGCCATCAAACAACTCGGCACCAATGGCGGCGGATATTTCGGGGTCAACTCCGCGCACCCGTTTGAGAACCCGACTCCGGTCTCCAACTTTCTGGAAATGCTGGCGATCCTGCTGTTGCCGAGCGCGCTGGTTTATTGCTTTGGAATCATGGTCGCGGACAAGCGCCAGGGCTGGTCGATCTGGGGGGCCATGTGCGCGCTTTTCCTGGTGGGGTTTGCGGTCGCGTGGCTCGCCGAGGTGCAGCCTAATCCGGTGACGGGGCTTGCGGGGTCGATGGAAGGCAAGGAACAGCGGTTCGGAGTGATGAACAGTGTGCTCTGGGCGGCGGCCACGACCGATGCCTCCAACGGTTCGGTCAACGCCATGCACGACTCGCTCTCGCCGCTCGCGGGCCTGGTGACAGTGGTAAACATGATGCTGGGTGAAGTCGTCTTCGGCGGCCTCGGCTCGGGCCTGTATGGGATGCTGATGTTTGTCATCCTTACGGTGTTTATCGCAGGACTGATGGTGGGCCGGACGCCGGAGTATCTGGGTAAAAAAATCGAGGCAAGGGAGATCAAGTGGGCGGTTGTCGCCGTGCTGGCGCCATGCGTGCTGACCCTCGTGGGCGCGGCGCTGGCAGTCTCGTGCGCGGCCGGCACCGGGCCGATCAACAACGCCGGCCCGCATGGCTTGAGCGAGATCGTCTATGCCTTCACCTCCGCTGCGGGCAATAACGGCAGCGCGTTTGCCGGGCTCGGCGTAAATACAAACTTCTACAACTACGCGCTCGCAGTGGTGATGTTTCTCGGCCGGTTCGCCGTCCTCATCCCGGCACTCGCCATCGCGGGCAGCATGGCCCGCAAAAAAGTGGCGCCTCCGAGCGCAGGCACATTCCCGACCACGGGCGCGACGTTCACCCTGCTGCTGATCGGAGTCATCATTATTGTCGGGGCGCTGACCTTTCTCCCGGTGCTGGCGCTGGGCCCGATCGTTGAACACTTCCTGATGCAGGCACGACGCAGCTTCTAAAAAAATCATGAAACCCAAATCATCCATCCTTGATGCCGAGTTGGTGCGGCCAGCAATCGTCGAGTCGTTTAAGAAACTCGATCCCCGTGTGCAGTGGGCTAACCCGGTGATGTTCGTCGTCTTGGTCGGTTCAATCCTGTCGACGCTCTTTACCCTGGTGCATTTCAGCGGCTTCAATCTGCAGTTGTCGCTCTGGCTCTGGTTTACATTGGTGTTCGCCAATTTCGCCGAGGCAATGGCCGAGGGCCGCGGCAAGGCTCAGGCCGCCGCGTTGCGCAAGATGCGCACGACCACCCTAGCCCGGCGCTTGTTAAAAGGGCGCGAGCAAACCGTAGCAGCCGATGAACTCGCAAAGGGCGATCTCGTCGTGTGCGAGGCCAACGATGTGATTCCCGGCGATGGCGAAGTCGTCGAGGGGATTGCCAGCGTCGACGAGTCGGCGATCACCGGGGAAAGCGCGCCGGTCATCCGCGAGAGTGGCGGCGACCGCAGTGCGGTGACTGGCGGCACCCGGGTCATCAGCGACCGCGTGGTTATCAAAATCACGAGCGAACAAGGGAACACTTTTATTGATCGGATGATATCGCTTGTTGAAGGAGCGCAGCGGCAGAAAACTCCCAACGAAATTGCGCTCGGCATCCTGCTGGTGAGCCTGACCGCGCTCTTTGTCCTGGCGGTGTTTACGCTGCCTGCATTCGCGCATTATAGCGAGCGGGCGGCGGGCCAGAGCGACGCGGTCAACGTGTCGATCCCGGTGCTCATTGCGCTGCTGGTCTGTCTGATTCCGACGACCATCGGCGGGCTGCTCAGCGCCATCGGTATCAGCGGCATCGATCGGTTGGTGCGCCGCAACGTGCTCGCCACCTCGGGCCGCGCGGTCGAGGCAGCCGGCGACATCGATGTGCTGCTCCTCGATAAGACGGGCACGATCACCATGGGCAATCGCATGGCCGTCGCGTTCCATCCCGCGCCAGGTGTCGCGGAAGGTTACCTCGCGGACTGCGCGCAACTCTCGTCACTCGCCGATGAAACCCCGGAAGGCCGCTCGGTGGTGGTGCTCGCCAAGCAACAGTTTAATCTCCGTGCCCGAGAGTTGCATGAGCTGCACGCTGAGTTCATCGCGTTCACGGCCCAGACCCGGATGAGTGGGGTCGAGATCCCGGCGCGCGATGGTCAGCGCGCCATCAGCCTCCGCAAAGGCGCTGCTCAGGCCATTCAGGACTATGTCGAATCCCTCGGAGGCGAGTTCCCGCCGGCCGTCACCGCGATCGTGGAACAAGTGGCGCGGCGCGGTGCCACTCCGCTCGTGGTGACTGAGGAAAGTAAGACCTTGGGCGTGATCGAACTCAAAGACGTCATCAAGGGCGGAATTAAAGAGCGCTTCGCACAACTCCGCAAAATGGGGATTCGCACGGTGATGATCACCGGCGACAACCCGCTGACCG
>JAYTYG010000020.1:0-2779 GCA_043742585.1 Spartobacteria bacterium | reverse complement strand
GGGCTATATCGAATCCCGTTGGGCTATATGAGGACCTGCCATTGCAGATAAATTCAGATGCGTAAGCCCTCGATTGCGCCGGGAGCGGGGGCTGGTCTGAAGTTTAAATGATAGTTATTATGGTGCAGCTCGTTTCGCGGGCAAAAGAAGCTTGTCGCTAATGGCGCTTTCCGGCAGACGAATGCGTTCTTTGCGCAAGAAGTGGGGTCGGCTTGGTGCCGACAGCTTTTTGCCGGTTCAAAAGTAATTCAAATGAGCACCCATACAAATTCTTCCCCAAAACTTCATAACGCGATGTGGCCCGGCCTCGTCGGCAAAACTCCCGGCACCGATGAGTCGCCGATCAGCGTCGATGAGATGCTTGAGCTGACCGCCAACGCAAATGTGGACGGTCAGAAATTTGATGGCGTGGACTTCTTTCTTTTTGAACCACATATCAATATAGATATTAGCGAGGACGCTATCAAGGCGATCGCCGATAAGGTGGCGGCTAAGGGTCTTAATATAGGCTCGTTAGTGGCTCCTGTCTGGCCTGGGACGGTCGGCAGCACAGCAATGGGTGGCCCTGAGGACCGCGAGAAATTCGTGCTCGCAGTGAAAAAAGCCTGCCGCATCGCCACTCTTTTGAAAGAGCATGGGGTGCGTAAATATGGCGTGATCCGGATCGATTCCGCCGATAGCCCGGAGCATTGGTATGCGGATCCTGTGGGTAACACACAAAAGATCGCTGAGACTTTCCGTGAGGCGGCGAAGGTGGCTGCCGATAGCGGTGAACGTCTCGCGGCCGAGGGCGAGGTGTGTTGGGCCGGCATGCATAGCTGGCAGAACATGGTGAACTTGCTGGAGGCGGTCAATATGCCAGGGGTCGTGGGATTCCAAGCGGATCTGGCGCATACCTATCTATATTTGCTGGGCGTGAATGCGCCCGAACATGCGCTGTTGCAGCCAGGCTATACGCAGGAACAGTTTGATGCGGCTTATAAACAGATGACGGATGCTTTGCGCCCATGGACGCTGGACTTTCATGTCGCCCAAAATGATGGCTCAGTGCACGGCACGGGGTCTCATGATAAGACGGGCCGGCATTGCCCGGCGGATGATGCCAACGGCAAGATCGATATCACCAAGGCTTCCGGATACTGGTTGCGCGAGCCCAACGGCGAACCGCGCAAGGTGCTGGAGCATATCTGCTGGGATGGCTGTATGTTCCCTAACACCGTGCTCAAAAATCAGGAGACCTGGAACACGATCCTGGCTTCCATGGTGAAGGTTCGCGACGCGCACGGCTGGTAAGTTAGGTTACGGTTGCGCCGGTTCGGCGTGGTTCATTTGCGTCACATTTCAAAAGCTGGCTGTTAGCAATAACAGCCAGCTTTTTTTGTCGAGCGAGTCGGCAGGGCGGGCGGCGTTGGGGCTAAAATGGGGCCGGGCTTTCACTTCGAGTCAGTATATCGGCTCGGCCTCTTAGGCGGAAAGCAGTCGCGAGTCGGGATTGTCAGGCGCGGTGTTCCCTGCTGGAATCCCGGTCTTCGCAATTCAGAATACTAAACAATGAGCAATAAAAAGGCACTTAACGTCGGCATTATCGGATACGGGTTTATGGGGCGCACCCATGCCAACGCCTTCCGTAAGGTCAGTAATTTTTTTGATATCCCATTTCAGCCAGTCCTCAAGGCGGCTTGCGGCCGGGATCAGGTGAAACTCAAGGCTTACGCGGACCAATGGGGCTGGGAGAGCACTGAGACGGACTGGAAGCGCTTGATTGAACGTAGTGACATCGATCTTATCGATATCTGTACCCCTAATGATTCGCATGCTGAGATTGCCATCGCTGCGGCGCGCGCCGGTAAAATGGTGATGTGCGAAAAGCCGCTGTCTCTCGATGGCCCGCAGGGGGAGGAGATGGTGCGCGAGATTGAAAAGGCAGGAGTGGCTAATATTGTTTGGTACAACTATCGGCGGATTCCAGCGGTGACCCTGGCCAAGCAGATCATTGATTCGGGTAAGCTAGGCCGGGTCTTTCATTACCGGGCAAAGTTTCTACAGGATTGGACGATCAACGCCGAGTTGCCGCAAGGTGGCGCGGGCTTGTGGCGTCTGGATGCGGCGGCGGCCGGAAGCGGTGTGACTGGGGATTTACTGGCGCATTGTATCGACACGGCGCTCTGGCTCAACGGCAGCATAGATACGGTGACGGCGATGACTGAGACATTTGTGAAGGAGCGCAAGCATCAGTTAACCGGGCAGATGCAGAAGGTGGAGATCGATGACGCCTGCGCGTTCCTGGCGCGGTTCGGGAATGGGTCGCTGGCGACTTTTGAATCCACCCGCTATGCGCGTGGGCATAAGGCGCTCAATACATTTGAGATCAATGGCGAAAACGCTTCGATTTCCTGGGATCTGCATGATCTCCATAGGCTCCAGTATTTCGATTATGCGGATGAGGGGAAACTCCGCGGTTGGCGTTCGATTCATGTGACCGATCCGGATCATCCCTATATGGGCAACTGGTGGGTGCCAGGTCTGGCGATTGGTTACGAGCACAGCTTTGTGCATCAGGTGGCTGATTTCCTCAAGGGCGTCGGTGAAGGTAAACCTGTGGGCCCGACTTTCCGCGACGCTCTGGAAACCCAATATGTCTGTGACGCCGTGCTGAGTTCAGCTAAGTCCGGGCAATGGGTGAATGTGCCTAAGTTGAAGTAAATATTGGATCAATTATAGGCCGCTCTCCATAGGTATTTGGGGGGCGGCCTTTTCTATGTCCGTGTCATGCGGGCCG
>JAYTYG010000019.1:0-4831 GCA_043742585.1 Spartobacteria bacterium | reverse complement strand
TGCAGATCGAGATCGGCGGTTTGCGGAGCGATTACAAAGTGGTGAAGGTTTCCTAAGCCGGCAGGACGTCGGCGAAGAGTCGGCGGCCCCTGGAATAGCCGTGGCAAACATTGCGCCAAGTGTTAGTTGAGCGCTTATGCCCAACCTCACTCCTGCCGCTGAGCCTGCCGTTACGAACCATTCCATCCAGGTCCGCTACGAAGATTTCACCGCGCGCTACGCCAACCATGTCCTCGTCAATGTTGGGGCCGAAGAAGTCTACCTGGATTTCTCCTCCGGAATCATCCCCGAACGGCTGGAACTGTCGCTCATGCCCATCCACACCCGGATCGCCATGACCCCCGCCGCAGTGGTGCGCCTCGCGCAGTTGCTGGCGCAAACGGTCCAGAATTTCCGGGTCATCCAGACCGCGCCGACGGACGCAGACTCCACCCCCGCAGCGTAGTCGCTTTGCTATAGGCGGCGGCGTTTGGGCACAGTCCAGGGACTGGGCCGCGCCGCTGCGGCTGGTTCTGTATGCTGAGCCTTGCGGGGTTCGTCAGGCGGCCGAATGAAAGATGCCTAAGAATTCCGCTGGCAATCCCCATTTCTTTTGGAAAGGTCAGGGCATCTTTCTCATCATGATTTGTTTCCGCCGCTTTTTCCTCGGCCTTATGGGCTGGGTGCTCCTGACCACACCGGCCTGGGCCACTCGAACCGTTGTCATCGACGCCGGCCATGGAGGGCATGATCGTGGGGGCGGCCCCGGGCAACGCCTGCCGGAGAAGGTCTACACGCTCGATGTCGCGCAGCGTCTGCGCGCGCGCCTGGCGACGGCCGGGTTCCGGACCGTGATGACTCGCAATAGCGATGTTTTTGTCGGGTTGCGGGAACGCTGCGTGATTGCCAATGCGCAGAAGAATTCGATTTTCGTCGCCATTCATTTCAACTCCGCGCCGAGGGAAGGCGCTGCGGGCATTGAGACCTATTATTTCAACCGATCGAGCACCGGGCTGGCCGCAGCCGTGCATCGCGAGGTGGTGCGCACGGCCGGGACACCCGATCGACATATCCGGCAGCGCGGCTTTTATGTAATTCGCAACACGCGCGGGCTGGGGGTGCTGGCGGAGCTGGGTTTTTTAACCAATCCGGCGGAAGGCGCGCGGATCACCACAGCGGCGTATCGCCAACGGTTGGCTGACGCCCTGGCGCGAGCGATTATCAGTCAGTATCGGTAAAAAAGGTGGCTGCGACGTCCCGTCGCTTCCGCCGGCACCAGGGCTTACGCATCTAAAATGACTATGGGGAAGTGCAGATCGTCCCATAAAGCGCTGGAGGCAAAGCATCTACGCCAAAGGCGACCTTACTAGGAATTATGAAGGATGAATGAAGAGAAGCCTCGGGATTAACGGGCCCTGCGTTCTCCGAACTTTCATACTTCATAATTCCTCCCCGCTTCCCCCGCTCCCCGAACTTTCATGATCCTGACCGTTACCGAAATGAGAGCGCTGGAAGAGCGTGCGTTCACCGACGGAATCCAGGCCGCGTCCCTCATGGACGAAGCGGGCGCTAAAATCGCAGCCGCCGTGGTCAATTTTTTCCCCGGCCCGGGCCATTGCGTGGTGCATTTTGGCAAAGGCCACAATGGCGGCGATGCCTTGGTGGCGGCGCGACATCTGGCCGACTGGGGCTGGAGCCTGGAGCTGGTGCCGGCATTTGAACGTTCCCGCTGGAGCGCGTTGACCGAGCGCAAATTTGCAGCGTTGCCAACCTCGGCGCAAACCTCGGCGCAAACCTCGGCGCCAACCTGTGGGCCAACCTCTGCGCTGCGCCGGGCGCGGTCGCCTTTGGTGGTGCTCGACGGGTTGCTGGGGATCGGCGCCGGCGGCCCCTTGCGCGAGCCCATCGCCGGCGCTGCCCGCGCCATCAATCGTTTGCATGCCGACGCCAATGCGCAGGTTTTTGCCATCGATCTTCCCACCGGGTTGGATGCCCGCACCGGCGCGGCCGATCCCGATGCGGTGCGGGCGGATTTTACGCTGACCATTGGTTTTGCCAAAAACGGTCTACTTGCGGACTGCGCCACGCGGTTTGTGGGGCGCCTGGCTGTGCTGCCGCTGACGGACTTGAGCGCCAGGCTCGCCCTGGATCCCGCGCGCCCAGCGGTGGCCACGGGCGACAGTCTCGCCGGGGTTTTGCCGCGACGCGGGTTCGACATGCACAAGGGGGACTTCGGGCGTGTCGCGGTGATCGCGGGCTCGCCCGGCTTGATCGGCGCGGCGCTGATGTCCTCCGAAGCCTGTGTGCGGGCTGGCGCAGGGCTGGTCACCCTTTTTGTCACGCGCGAGATTTATCCCCTCGTGGCGGGCTCGGCCATCCCGGAGGTGATGGTGCGCCCGATTAATTCTTATCTCGAAATCCTGGACACCCGTTGCGACGTCGTCGCCCTCGGGCCCGGCTTGGGCCAGGCCCGGCATCGGGAGATCCTCGAACTCCTCGTGCACGTGCCCCAGCCCATGGTTGTCGATGCCGATGCGCTCAATACTTTGGCGGGCGCTGGGTCATTTTTGGATCTGTTGAATTCCGCTGCGGGGCCGCGTTTGTTGACCCCGCATCCTGGCGAAATGGCGCGGCTCGACCCGGCCTCGGCTGCGGGATCGAGGGAAGACACCGTGGGGCGATTCATAACGGGTTGCGCACATACGTTGCTGCTCAAGGGCGCCCGGACATTGGTCGGGGAGCGTGGCAAACCGCTGTCGTTTAATTCCACGGGCTCGCCGGGAATGGCCTCCGGCGGAATGGGCGATGTTTTAACGGGTGTTTGCGCAGCGTTGGCGGGCGCGCGCCTCCCGCTCTATGACGCCGCCCGCCTGGGCGCCTGGGTTTGCGGGCGGGCGGCGGAATTGGCGATTTACGGCGGAGCGGAATCGGAGGAATCGCTTACTGCGGGCAGTGTGTTGGACGGGCTCGGGGCGGCTTTCAAGGAGCTTCGGGCGCGCCGCGAGTGAGCTGTTATCGGCGCGCAGCGAGTGAGCGGCGAGCGCGCGCAGGCAGTGCGCAGCCGGTAGAGTTTGCCAGCCACTTTACTCGGGAGTCGTTTAAATGCGGGGGCGTTTATTCTAATTCGCTTTCAAGATGAGGCTATCTCGGGTGAAGTTGCTGCATGGCAAGACCACGTCAACTTAATCCTGCGGCAGTTAAACAAGCGGAGCTTTCCGCCGCCAGCGCAACCTCTGTCAACGACTTGCGGCAATGCCAAGCTGTTCTTCTGCCGGCTTTGTTCGGCGCAACTCTCGTGCAAACAGCGAGCGCTCTCGGGGTGAGCCGTGCGACAGTGCACGACTTCAATCCACTTTCCGAAAGAGCAGCGCTATCCCGGCAAGCCCGCCTCGGAACTGGGGCGGGCGCCGACGATCGCTGCTCACTCACGAGGAAGAATGTGCGTTCTTAAAGCCTTGGTTGGAAAGTGCCGCAGCCGGCCACTTGGTGGTCGTCTCCCCGATCCGAGCGGCACTGGCTCAACTCCTTGGCAAACCGGTCAAGCCATCTGTGGTTTACCGTCTTTTGGAGCGTCACGGCTGGCGCAAGGTTGCGCCAGACACCCGCCATCCGAAGAGCAAACCCGAGGGCCAAGAGGACTGGAAAAAAAACTCCCAGAAGTGCTGGAGGCCCTTTTAAAGTGCGACGTTGTCAAGGGTCGTCTCGTTCGATTGTTGTTTCAAGATGAGGCCCGATTCGGCCGCATGGTGCGTATTCGGCGATGCTGGTCCCCCGCACCGCAGCGTCCGATGGTTGACAATGGCTACGAGCGCCAGTTTCAGTACGTTTACGGAGTTGTCAGCCCAAAGGAAGGCGAACTGGACTGGAGGATCTGCTCGGCCATGAACACCGAGGAGATGGGGAAATTCTTGGCTCAAGACAGTGCCGATCACCCCCAAGACTTCATTGTCATGCTCGTTGATGGGGCAAGTTCACACGTGGCCAAAGCGTTGGAGATCCCGGAAAACGTCCGGCTGCATCGCTTGCCTGCTTATGCGCCAGAACTCAATCCGCAGGAGCATCTGTGGGATGAGATCCGCGAGAAGGAATTTCCGAACCGCGTATACTCAGACATGGCCGGGGTAGTGCAAACTCTGGAGACCGGTCTGCCACGATTAGCGTCAGATCGAGAGCGAGTGAGGAGTATTTGCGCATGGCCCTGGATAATTAGTCTCAACTTGAAAGCGAACTAGAATTAGCTATACGGGCAACCGAGGCAGCTCGGTGGTGGACGTGTTAGGCGCTGCCACGCTTTCAATCCTTTGTGGACATTGGCGCTCTGCCCATATCAACGCGGCCCGAGGGGATACGCTCAATCCGCCGCTGCTGGGGCTGAGCGGCACGGTGAGCGAGGATGTGGTGCGCAGGGCGATGCGGCGTATCGACGAGTGACAAATCCTTAAATCAGCTCCAGGAAACGCGAGAAAATCCGGGGTGCAAAACATTCTAAACCGGCCGTAAACTCTTGATGTGCATCATTCGGGTCCGGAGAACATTCTCTACAAAATCGAGTTAGCGCCTTGAATCAACATAGGCGGTTATTCCGTCGAGAATCATTTGCACAGAGAGCATAATTAACAGCATTCCCATTAATCTCTCCAAAGCTGTCGCTCCTCTGCGGCCAAGGAATGCGAAAATAGTCGAGGAAGCCACTAGCAATGCCGTTGACGCCGCAGCTGCGATCAATACAGCCGAGGCGACTATCATCGCAGTGTGCTTCTCCGAGAATAGAATGGCCATTGATATGGCGCTTGGTCCGGCAATCAGTGGCATCGCTATCGGCACGATAAGAGGCGCGTCATCAGTAGGCTCT
>JAYTYG010000018.1:0-8287 GCA_043742585.1 Spartobacteria bacterium | reverse complement strand
GGCCCGCGGCGGGCCTACCCTGGGTTTGAACAGAAAGGGAAGGAACCGCAACGCGGTTCCGCCAATTTACGTTCTTCGGCGCAACCCACGTTGGGGTTGGATTTTCTCTTTCAATCGTTCCCAGGGCAGCTCGTTCCTCGCAACCCTGGGATGGAGGGCTAAACGCCTTTGGCGTATATCTATGACGCTGAGTCAACATTCGACGTTGTTTCATTCCTATGTTAGATTGCTAACTCAGCTCCCGTCGAAATCCGGACAAACAGCCCCTCCCAAGCTAGTGCTTCACCTTCTGCTCAAGGAGTTTGTCCGAATAATCCTGCACCAGATTCTGCATCTTCACACGGGTCAGCCCAATAAACGGCTCCTTCGCTGTCAACGCCGTCCCCAATCCAAACGACTCGTAGCGTTCCAGAATCTCTTTACCAATCCGGAACAACGCTGCGTTTTGCGTCTCCCGCTCCGCCACCCGACGCTGCAACTCGATGACCTGCGTCGCGAATTTCGCCCGTTCCGATTCCTTCACACGCGCCAACTCTGCGGCCTTTAACGTTGCGCGTTTAGACATATCGAGATCGACCTTGAGCCCTGCGTTCTCGCGCTCCTGCTCACCTAAACGCGTGCTAATCGCCGCAGAACTCTTCTCTGCGGCGGCCTTGTCAGTCGCCGCCTGTTTAGTCACCGACTCCAGCTTTGCAGTGAGATCCGTCAACTTTAGCGCAGTCTCAGCCTTCTCCGCCGCCAGTGTATCGCGCTCCCCCTGCGCCGTGCGCAATTGCAGCATCGTATTTCGCAAACTCTCCCGCATACGAGCTTCCCCTGCGTTAGGCGCATCTGCCGCCCACAACGCCGGCGCCAACAACAACCAGGCCGCCAGGGGCCGCAAATATATAGACCGTAAAGACATAGTTAGAATTTTCCGCTGAAATCAAACTGCAAGACATCCACTTTAAATGGTGGCCCGCCCACTTCCCGGGCGCTCATCCAACGCAACCCCACATTCACCCTGGGCGACAGCGCCACTGTCCCCGACAGCGTATAGCCGCGTAAGTTAGTCCCCCCGAGTCCAAAGTCAGAATCCGTCAAACCATCCACCACGGCATCCGATTCCACATAGCGATAGTTGATCCCCACATTCCAGTCCCAGCGCTTCTCAAGCGCAGCGCTGCCCACTTTCAAACCCACGATCCACGCCGTGTCGCCTCCGGCAAACGCACCGACGGTCCCAGCCGCCGCAGTCGACGCCACGCTCGCACGGTTATTCACAGATATCGCGCCAACTGAGCCGCTGCTAAATGCCAGGTTCTTGATATACTCGCCCGA
The DNA here is from genome assembly GCA_043742585.1 of Spartobacteria bacterium. Taxonomy (GTDB): domain Bacteria; phylum Verrucomicrobiota; class Verrucomicrobiia; order Chthoniobacterales; family Chthoniobacteraceae; genus CAIURC01. Next base: position 6,967 of record JAYTYG010000018.1, on the reverse strand, counting down.
GAGCGTGATGTGGAAGGGATCAAACCCGCTGTAATCGAGCTTCCCGGTGATCGCCAGATCATGAAAAGGCGTCGCCAAACCGAAATACTGATACTGATTTGTCGTCCCGAAATTATTCAGCGCACTGGGGATAATCTGACGCAACGCCATATAGCTATTACCCTTTTGGGCGAAGGACGGACGCGTGTTATCCGTGTTGCCATTGTCCTGCGCGGTCAACGGGGTGAATGGATCGGAGAGTTTGCCCGCCACGTCATCGAAATAATAATACGCAGCCGCCAACTTAAAGTTGAAGTCCTTGTTGATCCGCCAATCTGTCCCGATCTGACCACCATACAGCCATTTGTCTGTGCTCTTAAACTTCGCTGCCTGTATCGATGAAAAGTTGAAGTCTGTATTGAATACAGGGAACGCGCCCACCGTGACAAATGGCGTGATCCCCTTGTGTACTTCATATTTGGCGGCAATCGCCACGCCATCAAACCCGAGGTCGTCGTCCCACATGACCTCGCTGTTGAAGAATGGATTATCAAAGCGCCCGGCCAGGAACGCCAGATTCTTGGTCGGCAAACCGCCCACTTCATATTTCAAAAATCCGCGATCCAGCCAGATCGCGTATTTACTAAAATTCCCGCCCTGCCCCTGGTTAGCGAGACCGAAGCTTTGGTTAGTGGTGACTGGGGAATTATTTTCGCCTGTGGCAATCCGGATACCTGCACTGAACCCGTCACCTAAATCCGCTTCGATCCCGAATCGGGCGCGCAGGCGCAAGCGATTGCGCTCCTGATCCACATTGAGTTGGGGCGGCAACACGGTCCCGCTGATGTCATATGGGCTGCCTGTATTGATGGCGTTGAAATTCGGATAGGCATCCACGTCATTGCCGTCGGAGAAAAACACGCCGTCGTAGCGGACCCGGACGTCGCCAAAGAGTTTGATCCGCGAGACCCAAGTCGGGAATGTATTCGGGGCCGCCCAGTTTTCCTTACGGGCCTTGGCCATCACATCCTCGCGCAGCTCCTCGCGCAACTGACGCTTAACGCTGTCGGGAATATACGTCACCCGCAGCGCGTCTTCGGGCGAAGAACCATAGTCATTGGACGGCGGCGCCGCAGCCTGGGCGGCGGCCACTTGTGCCACGGTCATCTGGATCGCTGAGGCTTGTGCGTTGGCCAGCGCAGTATCCGCCTCGGCTTGCTTGATGAGTTCGCTGGCGTCTTCCTTTGGCAACACCCCGCGCTGCACCAACCGATTAATCAAATTAATGGTCACGTTTTGCGACGGACTGGCAGGCGTGCCCGGCATCGTCAACGCGCTCGCGGCAGCCGCATCTGTTGCCGCTGCTGCGGGCGTTTCCTGCGTATTAACAGCTAGGGCGCGACTAAGATCGCCCGCCTGCGGCAATTCCGGACTGAGTATAGGAGCTGATGCGCCCTGGGCACTGGCAGCGGTGAATAGTGTGGTGGTCAGCAACAACGCCAGGCGTTGCAGTGAGACTGTGTTTGATACGGACATTCGATGATAACAATGGGGTGGTCTGAACCTGTGGCTCGACTGGTGTTTGGTTGGATCCGGTTCCTTGTCCGAATCTATACCTGTCTGTGCCTGTGGTATTCTCTGCGAGTTTGCGTAAATCTATATTCTGGCCGCCCTTAGTTGGGCCGGCGGGCATTGATCCGCATTACATACGGCGGCGTCAGTCCTTGCGGCAGTGGCACCTGTAGTTGCACGCCGATTAATACATCTTCTGTGAGCGCTGGGTTGCCGCTGATCTGTGCCCGGACGATCCGGCCGTTCCCGTCCGGCCACACCTTGACCTCTACATTCACGAGCGCTGCACTGCGGGTTTTCGGATGGTTCCGCAGTGCCTGCGCGATGGTTGTTTGGACCTGCCCAAAATAGGCCCCATATTTACTCCCCTTTTTGCCAGTGCCGTTCCCGCCCGGGCCGCCGATCATGCCGTTGCCTGAACCGCGACCGAGCCCGAATCCATCCGCAGGACCATTGCCTGTCACATTGGTGCCCAACGCGGCTGGCGGTTCATCCTTGGGCTTATCATCCGGTTTGTTTTCCTGAGAATCCACCGGGGTGAGCGCTTCCACCTTTTGGTCAGGCTGTTGCTGCGGTGGTGGTGGCGGCGGCGGCGGTGGTGGGGGCGGTGGCAGACTCACCCGGATCATGGGCGCCGGCGCATCGCGATGCGTGGATTCGCCCCCGTGCTTGGACATGCTTTGATAAAACCACAGACCACCGCCCACCAAGACCATGCCAGTAAAGATCGGTCCCAATTTCGCGCGCTTAAAAAAGCTCGGCGGCCCGTTCTCTGACTCATCATCTATATCGTTCATGTGGACGCGGGACAGTTATTTACCGGCGGGCTTGGTCGCCAAGCCGACTTGGGTAACGCCGATCCGCCCGAGCACATCCAGCACGTCCATGACGCCTTGATACTGAGTGAGACTGTCGCCCCGCACCACCACCGGAAAATCCGGAGTCAACGCCTTCTGCTGATTGAGCCGCTGTTCGAGTTCCTGTATAGTGACGGGAATAGTATCGAGGAACACCTTGCCCTCATTATTCACAGTAATCGCTTTGGTCTTGGGCTTGGCCAGATTGGCGGGTTTATTACTGGCCTTGGGAAGGTTGACCTTGGTGCCGGCAACCGAGGCCGTACACATCAGAATGAAAATAACCAGCAGCACGAACACCAGATCCACCATCGGCGTGATGTTGACCTGATCGTAAGGCGCGTTGTCGTCTTGGAGTTGCATAGATAGTTACCCCAGACTTACTCGCTGCGTTCGCGATAGAACTCCGCCATTTTTGTGACGAACTCGTCCACGAACACATGCATGTCAGTAGTCGCCTCCTTGATCTTGGAAGTCAGATAGTTATAGCCAAACAACGCCGGGATCGCCACCACCAGCCCCGCCACTGTCGCCACCAGCGCCGCCGCAATACCAGGAGCAATCGCGTTCACATTCACATCGCCCGCAGCCGCGATGGCGGCAAACGTGATCATGACACCGACCACTGTCCCGAGCAGCCCAAGGAAAGGGCCACCTGAAATTGCGATGGTCAGAAACACCATCAACGAGTTGAGCTTCTGCGTCTCCCGCACGAGCCCGCCATCGAGGCTGGCGCGGATGGCCTGGATGGAGCGGCCTGACAGGGCTTTGCGCGTGTGCATGCTCAGATCCGACGCGAGACGATGCCTGATTTCTTCCACGCCAATATGATAGATCCGGAATACAGACGCCGTGCGCATGAGCTTAAGCCCAACCTTGTCGACGCTGCCACCGAACGTGTTTACCTTATCCGGATCCACATCATCGAGCACCGTTAGATCCCGGGCCACGTGCCGCCAGGCTTTGAGAAACTGTTCGTTGCCCTTGGCGATCCCATTGAGATAGGCGGTTTTGCTATACATCACCCACCAGCTAATCACCGCCATCACCACCAGCACCCCGATCACAATCCAACCGTCGACGGTCAGCGATTTCATCAGGATTCCAAACGTCCCGCTGAGCCAGGTGGACGCTTGTTCTTCCGCGCCCACGTTCAAAAGTTTAGCGGCTTTGTCCCCGCCCTGGCTCATGGCCGCGACCTTAATGAAGCCCGCTGGCCGCGCCACCTTGGCGATCTGCAATTCATCTAACTCTCCACTAAAACCGGTGTCACTGTCCTCGCCGCCAATGACAGACACACCTTTCAATCCTGGTAGTGGTGCCGCCAGGGTCGCGATATTTTCGCCATCTATATACAGCGTGGTCTGACCCGCCGCACTGACCACCGCCAGATGCCGCCAGGTATTGATCGGCAGCGCCTCCACGGTCGGCGTGCGTTTACCCTCGGTCGCGGATGCTTTTATTTCCACATACGGCACCCCGTTATCCAACCCAATGACGAATCCTTTGTCGCCCTCGCGACGGCTGAAGATGACAGAGTTGGAAGCCAGGAGTGCGGGCTTGATCCAGGCCGTCCAAGTCATCGCGCCGCCCTCGGACCACGCCAGCGAAGTCGCCCCCGGAATCTTAACACCGCCCTTGCCGCTGAATCGCAACCCGGCGCCGATCATCGAACCATCGGACGCCGTGCCGGCGTTCTGGGCGTTATTCCCTGAGATCGCAGCATCCACCGGCGCCGCGCCGTGCTCAGCGAAATGGTATACGAGCACAGTATCGACATCATAACTGGCCTTGGAATCCTCCACCCGGACGGCCTTTGGGCCTTGGTTGCCGTAATACATCCAAAAGTTAAGCGCCTCGCCGGGCTTAAAATCCGGGACCTTGACCCAGACAAACGCTTCGCTCAGCAACGAATCGAATTTCTCGACGTGATAGGTCAGCAGCGTCTTATCGTCCGCGGCGACAAAGCGCAGATCGCTGCCGTCTTCCTTGGCGGAAGCGAATTGGAAATTGCCGTCATGCAATCTAACTAAGACAGACACAGTGCCGATGGGATCGGTGATGGCTGCGCCCTTGGCCGTGGCGTCGAGGGTCACTTTCCTGCGGATGGTCCACTCGTCGTCCCACCAGGAACCGGCATGCGCCAACCCGGAACAGCTGATAAGAGTTAGGCCTGCGAGCAGCAGAGTGCGCAATTGCAGCGCGTTTGCACGGCCACAGCTAAATAAAGATACGAGGAGTCTATACATGAAACAAAATATGGCTGTGCGCCTTAAAAATCCGCCCAAACGCGGAAGGTGAAGAGCGGATGATAAGCCTGGGTATTGGCTTGGCTGATCAAGGGTATCCCGGCGTCGATTGACCCGTTGAGATGTCCAAATAATCGCAGATGACTACCCACACCTATACTGGCAAGTTTGAACTCCGAGTCCTGCTCCGGCAACGGGTCGTTGAGGGTCAGTAACCCGGCGTCGCCAAACGCATAGACGCGCCATTCGTTCTTACCCGCATTTGACCAGCGATTCAGCAATGACGGGCTGCGCAGTTCCAAAGAGCCGAACACAGCATTATCCCCGAGCGCCTCGGCTTCCAGATAGCCGCGGGCAGTTCCCAAGCCGCCGCCGCCGAACTGTTCACTATTGATAAGTGGCTGATCCGAGACCTGCCCCTGGACCTTGCTATAGAGCTGAAATCCGGCCGGCAATTCGTGGGTATGCGATAGATCGCCGCGCAGATAGATGAAACTGCCATCGGCATTAAAGCGACTGTTCTCGAACTGCTGCAAATTGCTGCCCATCCCACGGAAATGGAACACCAGATCGGCATTAAATTCGGTGACAGCTTTCTTGTTGATCCACGATGCATTGTAAGCTGCGCTGAACGGATAATAGGTGATCGGCGTTAGAATCGTAGTGGCGCCGACCACGATGTTTTGATCGAAATGTTTATAGTCCATCCCCGCGCTAAGCGACTGATAGAAGTCTTTGCCGGGCGGCAGAGTGAACAGCAGTCGGCCCCCGAGCACATTGCCCCGGCCAGCCACCGCAGCACTGCTTACTGTGGAAACATTCGAGTCCTGCTTGGTGCCCTGCAACATGAAGCTCAGCCAGTCTAAGTTAGGCAGCCGGGCAATATAGTAGCCCGAAAACACTTTCACTTGATCCGGCGCTTCCGGCGCAATCTGTGCGCTGAACCCGATGGTATGGCCCAACTGCCAGAGATTGCTGTAGTTGACCGAGAGATTGAGCCGGAGCGGTTTGGTGTCCGCGCTATATCGATTATTGAGCTCCACGCTGCCGTGCAGCGGAAATTTATCCTGCACAGTGAGATCGATATCCACCGTGCCCGGCTCCAACCCGGCGCGCAACGTCGGCGTCACCTGTCGATCGGGGTTTTGATTCAACGCGATCAAGTCCCGGGTAATGGCGTTAAAATTCACTACCTTCCCCTCGGCTAAGGAGCGCGCCATTGCCTTGACTTCGCTAGGCAAAAAATAGCGGGCGCCTTTGACCCGAAGCACTCCGAGTTTACCTTCGCTGACCTGAAGAATGATGATCCCGCCCTTGCCGGATTGCTGGGGCACTTCCACTGAGGCGGCCTGAAAACCCTTGGCTTGATAGGCTTTTTCCAGCGCCACCCGCGCCTGCTCAATGTCGGCTGTGGTCCGACCCGGTCCGAGAAATGGATAAACAGCTTCCTCGATCTCGAGCTTGGGCAATTCGTGGGCGCCGAGCACTCTATATTCGCTGATATACATCGGCGGCCCGGCAGGAGCCTGCGGGGCTGGAGGTGGCGTGGCGGCGCTCGGTGCGGTCACAGGAGGGGTTGCCGGAGCAGGGACCGCCGTGTGCGCGCAGGGAGCGGTGGTCAACCCTAAGGTGGCGGCCGCCAGGCATGGCCATAAAAGGCACAAATCGCCCGTCCACCCTAGGTTGGCGCGGCGATGTTGTGCATGTAGATGACGGGCAGGATCCATGAATGTGGCGGTGTCGACGGCCGCAACATCTGGCCCGAAGGTTACACGCAGGAGGCGATATTGTGACAATCAGGCAACAGCGAGATGGCGACCCTGAAGCCCTGGGTAATTTCAGGAGCGGCCGGAGATGGGGAAAATCGCCAAACAGGACCGAACGGTCATCCTAAGGTTCTCCGCCACAAATGGGAGATGGCAAACTCCGGCGCGCCGAAGGTGCAACAACTCTACAGCCCAGGGGAGCGCCCTAGGAAACCGACCAAACGATTCTGCAGCCCTGAAGGGGCGTAACACAGACGACAAATACCTATTCCATTCTGTCGTTCCGAACCGATCCGTGGGCGGCTGGACTAGAGCACGCTTTATTAAGCGAGTCCTGCCATTTCAGGGCGGAGCTGGTTTGTTTGGGGCGGTTTCCCGGGGCGTTGCCACTGGGCTGTAGAGTGGTTACGCCTTCGGCGCGCTGGAGGTTGGCCAATTTCCATAATTCTACTTTGTTGCGTTTGTAAATATTCGGTGATCGCATCTCAATTCTTGAGGATTTAACGCGGAGCCGCAGAGATTCAGAAGGGCCGGATAGTGCGCG
>JAYTYG010000017.1:0-2565 GCA_043742585.1 Spartobacteria bacterium | reverse complement strand
TCGGCCCGAGCGGGGCCGGCAAATCCACATTGCTTAACGCGCTGGCCGGGCTGCAAAAGCCGCAATCCGGCTCCGTGGAAACCGATGGCGCCGATGTTTACGCCCCGAACGCCGCCCCGTCCTTCGGGTTTGTACCGCAGGAAGACATTGTTCACCTGGAATTGACCGTTCTTGAAGCCCTGCGCTTCAGCGCCCGGCTGCGGCTGCCCCGGGGCACCCCGCCGTTGGAACTGCAAAAACTCCTGATCCAAACCATGGCGCAACTCGGGCTCCGGCAGCGGGCCGACATCCCAATTGCGCGCCTTTCCGGCGGTCAGCGCAAACGCGTGAGCGTAGGCGTGGAACTGCTGGCTAAACCGGCAATTCTCCTTCTGGACGAACCCACTTCGGGACTGGATCCGGCCACAGAATTCCAACTCATGGAACTTCTGCGGGATTTAGCTGACACAGGTTGCACGATTGTTTGCACGACCCATGTCATGGAAAATGCCTATCTCATGGATCAACTCGCCGTCCTGGTCGGCGGTTGCATGGCCTTCCAAGGGACCCCTCAGGAAGCTCGCGATTATTTCGGCGTCACCAAACTCAACGCACTTTACGATCAGCTCCTCAATCGCCCCGCCAAGGAGTGGCAAGCTGACTTTCTGAGCGAATCCAAAGCGCCTCCGGCAGACAAACCAAAGAGCCGTCTAGCCGCGCCCTCCGAACAAAAGCCGGCGATTGCGCTGCCGATCCTGCTGCAGCGTCAATGGACGATCTTAAGTTCGGACTGGCGGAACTTTGTGATCCTGGCCGGCCAGCCCCTGATCATCGGGGCCCTGGTTTCCTGGGTCAGCGATGAACGGGCGCTGATCATGTTCTTCGCCTACCTGGCCACGCTATGGTTTGGGTGCAGCAACGCGGCGCAGGAAATCGTCAAGGAAATCGCCATCTACCGCCGGGAACGGCTCATTGGGGTGGGACCACACGCCTATTTGGCGAGTAAATTCATTTTCCTCACCGCCATCACCGCCACACAGGCACTGCTGCTGTATTTTACGATGATCATCGGCGAGGGCGGATTTGAGGGCTCCGCGCTCTGGCAAATCTCGGCCGTCCTTGGAACCGCGCTGGCCTCGGTCGGCATCGGCACCGCCATCTCCGCTTTCTCTAGGACGGTCATGCAATCCGTCATGCTCGTCCCCTTGATCCTGATCCCGCAGATCGTGTTTTCGGGGTACACCGTCCCCGCGAGCGACATGTCGAAGGCGGTGCGCATGGTAAGTCGCCTCATGCCGAGCTTCTCCGCTCAGACGGTGATGGACACCAGCTTTCTTTGGCAAAAGAAGCTTTCCGGGGCCACAATCAGCGACCACGCCCAATCCTACCGCAACCTCGATCCCGATCGGGAGCTCACCTCCCGCGACACTTACACCCGCGCCAATCCCGGTTTACTCGCATCGATGGGGCACGCCCTCTGGATGATAGGCACCTACCTCGCTGCGTGGCTGGCCTTGCGCCGCCGAAGTTAACGCGCGATTTTAACGCCGCGTCGTAGCCCAGAGAATTTGAAGCCAAAAGCAGTGACCCAACGCCAGCGTGCCACCCGCGAGGATGCCTCTTATTGGAACTCCGGTTATGATTCACTCGGCCAACTCAATAGCGCCAAGCGCTATTGGGTAACACCAATACTGAAGTCGCCAGTCAGCAATATCGCTTCGCTTTCGATATCATTCGCAACCGTCGATCAGCGATGCTCAATAGTCGTCAAAGCAGCTATTCGCCTAACCTGCTAAATCAATACGGCAGCCGTAATGTGCCGGCGGCGGTCGATGCCTATGGTCAGGCCACCGCCGATGCCACTGTTTCAGTCAATGACATTCGGGCCGACAGAAAGGCCAATTATTTCTCCGCCTCTCTCGATGTCGATAACTCGAGCGCCGCTGCCGCCGTCACCGCAAAAGTTGGCTATGTGGCTAAAAGGTTTGATTATCGTAATGACCGTTGGATTAAAGTTGATGACAGGGTCTACTTAAAGACCGAGAGGCGGTGAGGCCGTGAGGCCGTGTTGCGGCGCATGGATAACATTCTTTAACAACTGCCTGCGGCAAAAAAAGCAAGCCCACGAGCGCATCATCGGCGAACGCTAGGTGCCCAACGCCGAAAAGATCCTGAGTCTATATGACGGGGATCTGCACGTCATGAACCGCAGCAAGGCCTCGGGCGAGTTCGGCAACGCGCTTTTCCTCTGCGAGCAGAGCGACGGATTGATCGTGGATTACAAGCTCACCCGCGCAACGGCGTTTGCGGCTCGATTTCGTGCAGTATACGGATCAATCTGCGCTGCTTTTGTTATAACAACAGGCGATATAGTGAGGAGCCTCCAGAAGAAACGGCCGTTCTGGGACAGGCTCTATGTATTCGGAAGTCCGGATGTTTAATAAGATAATAGCCACCGGTCGGTCCCATTTTACTTTCTACAATTCCTTCATTTCTTAACTGAACCATGATAGCTTCTAAGAATTTCCTGGGAATTTTCTCTGATTCGGCTATTTTGGAGATGCGTAAAGGGCGGTTCTCTTTATA
>JAYTYG010000016.1:0-5102 GCA_043742585.1 Spartobacteria bacterium | reverse complement strand
CAGGGCCTGCGCCACTCGCCGGGCATCCACCCGCACGCCTAATCCCGAGCCGCTGGGCAGCAACACATCGATCTCGACGCCCGAATGCTTCGCCGTCGCCGAGTGCGCCCGCACCACCGCCCCCACCAGCAGCCCGAGATCCGCCCAAGCCGTCTGCGGCGGGGCGGGCCGGGCCAGGAACATCCATTGATTCACCAGGCCCTCGATCTGCGCGGTTTCCTCGATGAGAATCGGAAGCGACACGTGGGCGGCGCGGGCCAGCTCACCGGCTGGCGTCGACTCCAGCAGCTGAGCATGCATCCGGATCGCCGACAGCGGATTGTGAATCTCATGGGCAAGCCCGGTGGCCATCCGCCCCAGGATCGCCAATCTTTCCGCCTGCTCCCGTCGCGCCCGCTCCTCTGCCAACTGCACGCGGGTCCCCAAATAGGCCCGGGCCAACTGCCCGATTTCATCCGCCCGCTCGGCCCCCGGCAACGTGGCATCGGCGTCGTCCCCGATATGCGGGAGGCGCCGCGCCAACAACCGCAGCGGCAGCACCACCCCGCGGGCCAGCGCCCAGGCGAGCCCGAGCGATAACGCCCAAAAGGCACCGAGCAGGCCGAGCGTCCGGGATTCAAACAATTGCGCCGCGCCGGGCTCGGGCTCGCGCAACATCATCAGCTCCACGTCGTCGGACACGCGCACAGCCACCGCCTCATAACGCGCATCGGCCTGGACGCGACCTGGAAATAAATGGGCAGCGCGCACAGCTTTGCGTGGACCCGAGCCCACATCTGGACGAGTCATAAATGCTAGGAACTGGGACTCCCAGCCCCGCACCGGCCACAGATAGACCTCCACGCCCAAAACCCGGCTCAGAGCGTCGGCGGTGCGCCCGGTCGTCGGCACGTGTTCACTGCGAATGAAGTCCGCATTGGTTTTAGCGAGCGCAGCGAAAACGCTGCGGGACTCGCGCTGAGCTGCGCCTTGAAGCCAAAAGACCAGTGCGAGCGAGCCCGCGACGACAAAACACAAAAATGGCAAAGCAATCCGCAGCCAGAGGCCCTGGAAATGGGAGGAAAACATCGAGCCTGAATACATTCTATCCGCACGAAAAAATGACGAGGTCATAATCTATCCCGTTCATAAAATTTAAATCCTCCAACAGGAGCACCAGCCCACGAGATCCGATTCAAGGGGAATGGTGCACCTTGGAATCGCGAGCACCTCATCCTCAGCACCGGTTTAAACATGACCAATTCGCACCGACACCTCTGGTTCAAAAGCATTCAGCACTCCATCCAGCACTGGACCGCGCGGTATTGGCTGGAGACGCAACCGGACGGACCCGAGCTAAACAGCAGATCCAACCCCGTTAATACACCACAGGAATGCGAGCTCACTATTCTCAACGAACAAGGGATCCACGCCCGGCCCGCATCGGCCTTCGTGCGCTGCGCGCGCGGCTATGAAAGCGATATAAATATCCTGAAAGGTGGCACCACTTACTCAGCGAAAAGCATTCTCGCGGTGCTCACAGCCAACCTCAATTTCGGCGTCACATTCACCCTGCGCGCCGATGGCCCGGACGCGACTCAAGCCCTGGATGGCATTCGCAAGCTCCTGGACCAACTTCAGCTCGAAGATCCCCCGCTTTCTGCAGAAAAAACCGCGTCCCGAAAGACTGGCTAACCCGGCAAATAGCGAGCGAATCAGAGCGCATGCATCTATAGGGGTTTTCATTCGAGTGGCACCCGAGGAGGAGGCCGGTGAATAGATCGCGAGGTCCACATCACCCCATTTGATGAACGTTATGTCTGGGATTGACCGTTATTGCGCCCCTTCAGGGCTTGGCCGGGGTTTTTGGAACGTTCCTGGGGCGTTGCCCCAGGCTATCACAGCCCCCCTTCGGGGCGGCGGATAGAAGCCCAGATGGTGGCGGGGAGCAGCACCCGCTGCGGCTCTGCGTTAATATATAGATCCAGAATAATGACTAAACGCCGAGGCGCCAAAAGATGTTGCCAAAGCATGACGCCGGGCAAAACTACGCGCGCTCGGCAACAACCCGTTTGATCGCCGCTTTTCTAAAATGACAAATCCAGCATTCCCGCCACTACCGCAACCGCCTCCACTTCCGCCAAAGAAGAGCTATGCGAAACTCTACGTTCTACTCGCAACTCTAGGCTTGGCCGCACTGGCGTTCGTCACATTCGGCGTCATCAAAGTCGTGGAGCAGGTTAACAAGAGAAACGCAGCCCGAACCCAATTGACGGCGTTGCAAAAGGAAATGGCTGAGGGCACGCGCAAGGATCTGGAAAATCACGACATCGTCCAAAACAGCTCCGAACGACTCGATGCCTATCAGAAAAAAATGAGCGCCATCTCGGAGAATATGCCCGAGACAGATAAGATAGTAATGAAAGCCGGGCAGGAAATTATAGCTGAGTTACAGCCTGCGCTGAAAAGCTATCAAGCGGCCGTTAGCGAGTTGATACAAAACAAAGGATACAACCCAGAGGGCCTGCTCAGCCGTGAAGATTGTCAGCGGCGCCGGGAAATCATCCGTCGCTTTAGTGACGCCAACCAAAAGCTGACAGTGACCTTTGCCGCCTCGGGAGATCATTTTAAAACTCGAATGAAAGCCCTCGGAGTCAGTGCCGCAAAGAGCGAGCTGGAGACCAAGGCATTCACTCGCAGCGCCAATACAGACTTGATCGCCATCATCAGGGAACAGGATCGCCTGTTAGGTTTGCGAATGACAGATGCGCTCGATCTCTTCGATGAATGCTGGGGAAAATGGTCGGTGAACAAAGAGAGTAAACTGATTTTTCAAGAGACCGCCACGCTGGATCGGTATAATAAATTGGTGACAGAGATAGCTGACATCACGAAGAAGCAAGCGGCTACGCAAGGCGAGATTGTAAAGCGGCAATCGGCGGCGGCTAACAAGTAACCCACGCTACCTCTCGCCGCCTAGGGCACAGAAAAAAGATAGCTATATCGCGCCCCAACGCTCGCGCCGCGCTCAACTAATCAGCAGCAATCTCGGCGACTGGCCGGGCCGGGTTTCAGGCGCGCGATGCACGCACGGGGGCACGGGGCTGTCTGGATAGTCCACCGCAATGCGCCAGAGATTGCCGAGCCCGAACGAAAAAGGGCGTGCCTCCGGCGTCGGAGCGTAGTGGAGATCGAAGCAGTTTTCCGCCAGATATTCGAGGAAGTCGCCGTCATCGACCCCGCCAAAGAGCTGGAGCAGTTCAGCGCGGGTTTCCGGGATGTCGACGCGCCGTCTGGCCTCGTCGTTTCGCAGGCCCTCGCTCGCAGACTGGTGATAGCTGCAGAGATAGGTATCGGCCTCGACCGTCGCGCTATCGGCGTGGAACGAATAAACATCGGTGGGCACCGCCCCTGACTCCTCGTCCCGAGGATAGCTATGAATACAGTCGAGGACTGGGGAAAGCCCGACGGAGCGGAGCAACTGCTGATCAGCGAGGAGAATGTCGCGAGCGGTGCGGCCCTCGGCGCTCAGGGAAAGGGCATTGAGGAGCGACTCGTCGAGAGTGGTTATCCCCTCGCTCACTGCGAGTTGCTCCACGACTTCGCTGAAATCCCCAGGGAGCGTGCGCTCCCAGCAAAGTGCGTTGACCCCGTCCTCGAAGCGGGTCGACACAAGTTCTTCAAAACTGTGCACCACCTTGATGCGGGTGTATCCGGGAGGCGTGGAGAAAGAAGGCATCCGCCGAGGGTGCGGCCAGCTGCGGGGATGCGCGATCCTAAACCGGCGGCACGCGGTGAGAGCTGCCCGATTACCCATTGATATCCAACCTCCCGCAAATCAAGGTCCGTCATTCGCCCCATGCCAACGCTCTCGCCGCTCGCTCGCACGCTCCATTTTCTGGGGGCACTTCTCCTGTTGAGCCTAATGTGTTTTGGGGCTTTTTATGCACTGGACTATCATTGGGCCTGGCAGCCGGTGGGCAAATACTGGCGGCTTTTCCTCAGCGGCTGGGTCGCCACGTTGGGCATCGCCACACTCGCCCTGCCCTTGAGCACCGCGCTCGGGCTGACCCTGGCTCTCGCCCGCAGAAGCCCGTTTTTACTCCTGCGCGATGCCAGTCGGATCTGGGTCGAGCTCACCCGCGGCACCCCACTGCTGGTCCAGATTTACTTCTATTTCTATGTCTTCGGCCAGGCCTTGGCCCTCAACAACCGATACCTCATCGGTCCCCTGATTCTATCGGCCTTCAGCGCCGCATATATCAGCGAGATCATCCGGGCCGGGATCGAAGCCATCAGCCGATCCCAGATTGAAAGCGCGCGGGCCATCGGGCTGACGCGGCCCCAGATCTATCGGCATGTGATTTATCCGCAGGCCATCCGCCAGATCCTGCCGGCGCTGGCTGGCGAGTTCGTGTCGCTTGTTAAAAACTCCTCACTACTCTCAGTCCTGGGCCTCAGCGAACTCACCCTGGCCGCCCAGGATGTCAACTCCTTTACCTACGCCGCTTTCGAGAGCTACCTGCCCGTGGCCCTGGGTTACCTCATTCTCACCCTCCCCATCTCCCTCTGGACGCAATCCCTCGAACGCCGACTCCGCTTTGAAACTTAAGCTCCTCCAAATCTCCAAGTCGTTTGGCCACCGCCGCGTCCTGGATAATATCGACGCCCACTTCGGCCCCCTGCGCAGCCTCGTGCTCATCGGCCCGTCCGGCGGCGGCAAATCCACGCTGCTGCGGATCCTGGCCGGGCTGGAAGTGCCCGACTCCGGGACGGTCGAGCTCGACGACGAGCGCGTCGACTTTCAAGGCGGCGAAGACAGTCTCCGGCAATACCGGCGGCAACTCGGCATCGTCTTCCAGGCGTTCAACCTGTTTCCGCACCTCAGCGCGCTGGAGAACATCACGTTGCCGCTGGAGAAAGTCCACGGCATCGCCCCAGCCGACGCGCTGGAAATCGCCCACCAAACGCTGGCCCGGTTTCGACTCTCAGAGCACGGGCAGAAAAAACCGGCCCAGCTCTCCGGCGGCCAGAACCAGCGCGTGGCGATTGCCCGCGCCATCGCGATCAAACCGCGCCTGCTGCTTTTCGACGAACCCACGTCGGCGCTCGACCCGGAGATG
>JAYTYG010000015.1:0-2172 GCA_043742585.1 Spartobacteria bacterium | reverse complement strand
TTGTGGACCACGATGAGGGCGTAGGCACTGTGGATGAGGGCGGGCCGGAAGATTTCCCGGGGGTGCGCGATGCTTTCATTTAAGCTGCCGAGCGAAATTTCTTCGACGCGCAGCAAATGGAATTTGGTGTCGAGCAGCACCACGCGCAGGGATTCCTTCTGAAGGGCGCGCATTTCCGTGCCGAGTAGTTCCCAGATGAGGTCGGGGGCGTCCATGCGCTGGCGGGTGAGGGTTTCGCGGGCCAGTCGGGTGGCGAGGCCAAAGGCGGCCGCGAGTTGGACGGCTTTGGCAACTCCGATGCCTTTGGTTTTGGAGAGTTCAGCGATGCTGCATCGGGCCAGCCCCGCCAGGGATCCAAATTTGTTGAGGAGCTGGCGCCCGATATCGATCGCGCTTGCGCCTTTTAAGCCCGTGCGCAGGAGGATCGCGATGAGTTCGCTGTCGCTCAATGCTGCTGCGCCCTGGGCCGCCAGCTTTTCCCGGGGCCGGTCTTGAGCGGGAAGTTCGTGAATAGTGAGATTGGGCATCTTGTCCAAAGGCGGGTAAAGCCTTCGGAAACCCATCGCAGCTGGTGGCGGGTCCGGTCTTGGGGCAGAGGGATTAACCCGAGTTTCTCAAAAGCCCGGGTAAACTCCGTATTTTAGCGGTTAATTCGTGGGTGGTATTTGCGTAAGTCGTTGGCAATCAACGATGCGAGGTTTGAAAATCTCATTTGTAGTGCCTTTTGGGAGCCCCCCTTGATTTCATCAGGCTTCCAGCCCCACCGTAAGAAACTTGGGTTAACGCAGTAAGCGGTTTTTGAGGAAGCGCCGGTATGCAGCAGTCAATCTCCGCGGTGCGCGGCGAGTTGTCTGTCCCTTTTCGTTCAGCGGGGCGAGGGAAGGTGTCTGTCCCCTTTTTTGGTCTTTTTTGGTCTTTTTTGGAAGCGATTACCGCAGAAAGCGGTTTTCAGGGAAGCACCGGGACGTCGCTGCCACGCGAGGAGGCAATCAGCGGGTTTTGCGGGCGAATTGGGCGATCATCGAGTCGAGCATGGTAACCAGGCCGTGGAGCGCTTCGAGATATTTGCTGGCGGGCAAAATGGCGAGTTGCTCGGCAGCGTCCTGAAGCATTCGGCGGCCGGTGGTCACGGCGACTTCAATGGCCCCGGCTTCCACGGCGCGCGCCACCAGGGAATTGATGTCGGCATCGCTTCCTCTGAGAATGATCTCGCTCAGGCGCTGGCGCTCGGCGTTGTCGCTTTCCTGGAGCAGATGGAGGATGGGCAGGGTGAGTTTGCCTTTGCGTAGGTCGCTGCCGAGGGATTTGCCGGCTGTGGATTCATCCCCGGCAAGGTCCACGCAATCGTCGTAAATTTGATAGGCGGTTCCGAGTCGCAGGCCGAAGGTTTTGAGGGCTTCGATGACCGGGTCCGAGGCGCCGTTGAGCAGGGCGCTGAGCTCGGTGGCGGCGGCGAAAAGCGCGCCGGTCTTCATCTCCAGGATTTTGTAATAGTCCGGGACACTGAGGTTGAGATCAAAACGGCGTTGGGTTTGGATGATCTCGCCGGAGCAAACTTCACTGGCGGCGTGGGCGATGCGGCGGGCGATTTCGCTATTGGAAAAGCTGCTGGAAATCTTGAGGGCATGGGCGAAGAGGCAGTCGCCAAGCAGCACCGAAATGGCGTTGCCCCATTTGGCGTTGGCCGTGGGCTGGCCGCGGCGTTTGTCGGCGCCATCCAAGATGTCGTCATGGACCAAAGTGGCGGCGTGAATGAGTTCGACGACGACGGCGAGTTCGAAATGATCGGCGGTAATCTGGCCGGTGGCGCCGCCAGCCAGGAGAGCGAGGGCCGGGCGCAAGCGTTTGCCGCTGCTTTCGATCGCGTAGGCTACGTAGGCTTCCACGGCAGGGTCGAAAGCCCGGGCTTGAGCCCGAATCCGGTCTTCCACAGTGATTAACTCGGAATTGATCAGCTCGAACGTGGCTTTGAGCGCCAGGGTTTTATCAATTGCAGGTTCGAGATTCGCCATTTTTTTCACCGGGCGCACAATAGGAGCGCGACATGGGAAGTCAATGCATGGAGCGTCAATCGGGCGCAGAGATTGGAGGGGGAATCGGATCGGGGTCGTGGGTGGATGCCAGTAGTGATCGGCAGGGTCCATGCTTGGGGTGGTTTTTGGCAGGCGGGGC
>JAYTYG010000014.1:0-5395 GCA_043742585.1 Spartobacteria bacterium | reverse complement strand
AGCCAATCCCATTCACGACGCCACCGTCGCAGCGCTCTGCACCGAACTTAACGAGACCCAAACCTGCCACCCAGGCACCTCGCTCCGGCTCAAATATGTTAGATTGAGATCAAACACTTTCCCGGCAGGTCAGGATGTCTGAGGCTGTGCGTCCAATCAACGTAGATCCAAGGGGCGAGGTGATTGGCGCCCATGGCGATCGGTTCCTCGACCGTGGCAACCACGCAGAAATCCCGGCAGCGGCCACGACGGCGCGAGCCAAACCGCCAAAAGTAAGGCGCGGCCCTTATTCATACTTGCGACTTTTATTTAAAAGTCGCAACTTACTTGCATGAAATCGCTCCGGTTTAAGCCCTCGATTGACGGCTTTCCAGGTTTCCATCCGGCGGCGGCTGCGGAAGATTTGGTATTTGAAGTGTTAATTGAAGCGCGCGATGCCCGGAAACTGCGGGCCACCCTCATGGACATGGCGCGCATCGCTGCCAGCGGCAATACCCAACGTGTCGTCCTAATCTTGGAAGAGCCCCGGCTGACCGCGCAACGACTCCTTGATGAATGGGCGGGAGCCGCTTCAGTTTTTCAGCCCGCGCTTTTCAGCCGGCTCTCGATAGCCGTACATCGTTCAGGAGCTTGGACCGGAATTCCTCATATTCCGGACGGGGTCGACCTCAACGTGCTCGAAGAGATCCTCAATCATCAGCTTTCAGAACAGAAACCGAGCGTCGGTCGGGGGGCCGAATCCTCCTGCGAAATACTCCGGCTACTGGTCCATCAGTGGCTGCTTGGAGAGCGCTCCGTCGCGGTGGGTTGGCTGATGGAAACCGCAGGTGTAAGCCACCCAACCGTATCCAGGGCACTTGCGCGATTTGAACATTGTCTAATTCGTCATTCGGATCGGAGTGTGGGGCTTCGCTATTTCCCGCGCGACGAGTGGGCTAAACTATTGGCCGGGGCGGACGAAATCCGCGCCACTGTGAGCTTCGCATACCATTCGGGATTAAAGCGTTCGCCCGAGTCGTTGCTCAGCAGACTCGCTGACCTAAACCGCAAAGACATTGCGGTGGGAGGCGTGTTAGGCGCCCTACACTACCAGCCGAGCCTCGATCTACTGGGCAATCCCCGTCTTGATCTGTCACTTCATTCTGCGGGAAAGCAGGCAGATCTCTCATTTGTCGAGCGGCTGGATCCAGCGTTAGAACGCACCGCGCGGCGCGATGAGTCGCCCAGCTTAGTGGTCCACGTCATCCGACGAGCCACTTCGCTTTTCCAACCCGCAAATGACGGCATGTTTTGGGCCGACCCTGTGGAATGTTTGCTCGACCTCCATGAGGCGCGCTTGGAGGCCCAGGCGCTTGAATTCATCGATTTCTTTCAACGCATGTATGCGCACAAATGGGCACCAGAAGCTGGAAGTGCGCATCGCGGACAATCGCGATAAGCACAGAAATGGAATGGACGCACCGATGTTAGATTTGTGTTAATCAGGAGGGCTTGTTCAAACAGCATTGTTTGTATTTGCGCCCGCTCCCGCATGTGCAGAGATCATTACGCCCAATCTTAACATTCCGCGAAGCCTGATTGGCTTCCAAAAGTTCCAGTCGCGATTGGGAACGTTCCAGCTTTTGCCGCACATAGAGCAATTGCAGGATCCGATGGCGATGGGCCAAATCGACGTTCAAGTCCGGATGCTCGTCGAGCAACGCCTCCACCAACTGCTTGTGCAGACTCGTGTCTGACAATCCGAGCCGGGATCTCGGACCAATCTGCACCTGCTTGATTCCCCCGCTAGCGTAGTTATAGCGAATTTCGGGGTGACCGTCGGGAATAGCGAACTTCTGCCCGCTGGCATTCGCCAATTTAAGGAAAGTAAGTACAGATTCCTGACACGTGCACTCATGTCGTACGCAATACTGCTCGTCCACAGCCCACATTTGATCGTTGAACCTAAACCTCAACGCCGAACCGAACGGAAACACATCCGTGAAGCCGACCATGGCTCCATCCTCGGTATTCGGTAGATTTCTAATTTCGATCTCCTCAGGGGGCGTCGATTCAATAAGCTTTAGCTTGGATACCAAAAACCACTCGCGCAACCGTTGGCGCTCAGCCTCAGAAATCTCCGTGCGGATGATTTCACCAACACGCAGCGCCTCAGGCGCAGGTTCCAACTTTGGGTCCAAAACGATCAAATTATCTTTCAGGCTGAACCAGCAACAGTGCACCGCAGAGGAATCCTCGGCCGTGGCATCCTCCGCCGCAGGCAGCCATTCGAACAATATATCGAAGCAATGGCATCTTGGCTCGACGCAGATGGACACCTCCGCGTCGAGGCAACGCACTGGGGAGCCCTCGCGCTCTGGGGCCTCCGCGAATTCTACCCGAGCGCGCGGTGTCACCCGGGCGTCCTGATCGTTCCATGTTAATCTGAATTTTTGAAAGGGCATAAAAGACGAGGCTATAGGAGAGCGAAAAAACCGGGGGCTACGCGTCCAAAGATTGGGATTCTGCCCCGTTCCAAGTCACAGGCAAGTCCTCGGATTTGGTCATGTCCTACACAACCAATGATGCTGTCCACTACTAGCTGCAATTCCCAGCCCCCGATTTTTCCCAGCTCCGATCCCAAGGGGTTAATTAAGAATTCCGATTCGCCGATAAATATGCAGCATAATGAATAAACGTCGTGCATCACCGCTCGCTACAGGTCTGAAACTTGCCCAAGAAGACTTTTGCCAACTGGCCGGACGGAGCCGGGCAACCCATGGGGAGAACTACAAATACGATGGCAGTTATGAGGAAATGGGGCAACTCCTTCGGCGTTACTGCCCGGCGTGGAAAGTGGAAAAGCTCTTCGCGTTAATAGCGTTTAACTATGTTTACAGCAATGGCGACGCGCATTTGAAAAATTTCTCGCTCCTGGAAAGTCCCTTCGGCGATTCCATATTGAGCCCCGCTTACGATCTCCTCTGCACCTCCCTCCATTTGCCCCACGAGAGCCGCACCGCGCTGGAATTCTTTGAAGACTTTACGACCCCAAGTTTTGACGCCAATGGCTTTTGCAAGCGTCCGGATTTTCTGGAGCTTGCTGCTCGTTTCGGACTGCGAAGTGCCTCCCCATTGCTGGTTTTTGATGTCTTGTGAGTTCCAAAGAAGTTGTCGCGCGTGAACGATCAAGGGGGTAACTTGTCACCGCTGTTTTTCGCATATGCCTGTCCGCGTTCACAAATTGCCCTCGGGCACATTTAACACCCGCCGAAATCTTCCAGCTCGGGTGGGCCGGAAACGCGGGGAATCGAATTTTTTGCGGGCTTTCGAGCGGGCTTATTTCGGGGGAAGTGGCATGGCAGGGATGGCCAGCGGGGAATTTGCGCTGAGCGGTTATGGAGTGGCGGATTTGGTTTGGATCGCGTGGCGTCCAGATCCGGCGGAACAGGACTTTTCGGCGGTGTCGCTGGAGAAACAACTATCCCGGCGAAAGCTGTTTGCCTTCGAGGCTAAGCTCACCGATTGGCGACGGGCGTTACAGCAGGCGTTCCGTTACCGTTATTTTGCCGACAAGTCGGTGGTGGTGATGCCTCTGGAAAACGCCCGTGCGGCGGTCGCGAATCTGGAGGCGTTCCAGAGTATGGAAGTCGGGTTATGGACTTTCGACCAAGAGACGGGGACGATCAAAAAGCACTACACTCCGGTGAAAAGTAGGGCGCTCAACTCTGGTGCACGCGCTAAGGCAATCGCTTTACTGTCTTCCAAGCTCAATCTCGGCAAGCTGCGCAAACAATTCGAAGGCGTCGCGCAGAGCGTCCAAATGAGCGTTGTTTGAGCGGTTCATCAACCGCATCGCGGCGGTGGTATTGATCTGCTCGTAGAGTTCCTCGGCGGATTTAATCCAACCCAAGCAATCACTGAGTTGAGGCGACAAGCCGCTGCCAGCGTAACTTGAAATCGCATTCCAGGTCTGGAGCACTTCTTCAAGCTGCCCCATTGGCTGTGAGCCATCATCGTTGGGGTAATACACGTCAGACGGCAACCCATTGATGACCGCCGGAAACCGATCACGCAATCGATGCAACTCATCAAAGCGGATCGAATTGAGAAGTCCTTTTGAAAGGTATCGTAAGATAGGACGGCGCCCGCCGGACGATGGAGGAGAAAAGCGATCCAGGGAAAACACCTTTTGGGTATTAAACCAACCAGTGGCACCCGCCTGACCTCCGGCCGCCGCCAAGAACGGCGTCAGGATGTCCGAAAAACCGTTAATTACCGAGAACCCGTTTAAGCTTAGGGAATGATTCACTAACATCCATCCCGCCAACGTGCGCGGGTCAATCAACTCGGGTGGAATCTCGGAAGACGTCCGATGGACCAGCACATAAAAACCGTCCGGCGGTGAATCCAGTAAGGTGATGTCCGCGAGAAGCCAATTTCACCAAGCAAGGTGTGGCGCAGCGCGCCAGAATAGCGACCTCGCGCCGGATCCGGCTAAGGCACTCTTCCCGGAACCGTTCCTGCCCCTCGGAGCCATCGGTGCGAGGAATGGCAAAGACCTTGATGACTTCGGGTTTTCCTTGCTTGTTAGCTCTAAAGGCAGTTTTGAAACCGCCAAAGCCTATTTCGACAATATCCGTAAAATCAGGACAAAGCGCCGCGACTTGTTCGGGAGTGAGCTTGGGTGGCTGCATATTTAAAGCTGTCCGCTAAAGGCTTGTTGCTGGAGGGAGGCGAAGAGCGCATCGCTCGTTTGCAGTGAATCTGTCATTCGCTCATTAGCCTGCTGAACCATTTGAACTGCGAATGCAAATCTCTGCTGAAGAGGTATAGGTGGATAGAGGATCTCTACCGGGTAAATCCGGCCCCCCGAAATCAATGGTTGCGCAGCCTGCCCTGCATACTGGTTAAGGTTTGCCAACCGAAGAGATTCAATGAGGTAAATGTGTTCTACAGGCTTCTTCAAAGCGGTGTTCTCGGCCATGAGCGTTTGGAGCACGCCTTCCACCCGGTTGCGATATGTGCGAGATCGAGCCCTTCAAGTTTCGCCTTGTGCGGTTTGAAGTGAAAATCCGCGGCATCCTCCATGATATTTAGCAGCAACGGTGACTGAGACTGCATGGTGGCCTTTTTGCGGAACCGCATAATGCCGCGGAGTTCAGTGCGGAGGGATTCGAGATCGGCGATCGATGCCGCTTCATAGAAAGCGTTGGACTTGGCTTTCTTGATGATCGCGATTTTATCGGCCACTTGAGTCAGATTAACCGGCAACTCAGACACTTGGGTGATGATCGTTGTAAATATTCGGTGAAGACCTCGCCGGAAAAAAGTTGAGGCGGCACTCATTTTAAGCGGAACACACAACTCAGGGGCCGGTATGTATTCGCTCCGGATGCTTCAAATCAGGCCCCCT
>JAYTYG010000013.1:0-2132 GCA_043742585.1 Spartobacteria bacterium | reverse complement strand
GAAGCTAAAATAGTTGTAGTAAGTTTTCTCATGATAATCTCCAGTTGAATTGAGTAAATTAGGATCTATGCCGTCATTCTAGGTAGATCTCTGTCTAGTGTTGAGCCGCAGCGTTTTATTCGGTTTGGAATTGGCCAATAGTTGTTGTAAGACTGCCGTTGCCGCATTGCTCGAAGACGCGGGATTCTGCCCGGTGATTAAATTACCGTCAGTGAGCACATACGATTGCCAATCAAGCGATTTGGAGAATTTAGCGCCATTTTTCTTCAGCATGTCCTCAACCAGGAACGGCACGTTATGGGTTAATCCGGCGGCGGCCTCCTCGGTGTTGGTGAAGCCGGTGACGGATTTGCCCAGAACCAGCGGCATGCCGCTCGCATTTTGAGTGTGGCGAAACGCGGCGGGCGCATGGCACACGGCCGCGACCGGCCTACCGGCGGCGTACAACTCCTCGATAAGCTTTATGGAATCCCGATCTTCCGCCAGATCCCACAACGGACCATGACCGCCGGGATAAAACACGGCGTCATAATCTTTCGCTACGATCGATGATAGTTTTTCGGTCGCCGCCAGCGCCGATTGCGCCGCTTCATCTTGCTTGAAGCGCAGAGTGTGCTCAGTTTGAGCATCGGGCGCGTCGCTCTTCGGGTCGAGTGGCGGCTGACCTCCTTTCGGTGAGGTCAGCGTAATTTCGGCGCCCGCATCCCTGAAGACGAAATAAGGCGCGGCAAATTCCTCCAGCCAAAAACCGGTCTTCATGCCGGTATCACCAAGCTGGTCGTGGGAAGTTAGTACCATTAGAATTTTCACTGTGACCTCCGTGGTTCGTGTGGACGGCAGTTGAGCATAGATCAATGTAATCCAATCAACCGGCTACCTAGAGCTCAGCACAAACCGTACCACTTGCCGTTCTTTATTGCCACCGCCGTAAGTCTGTTGGTTTTGGATTAATGCAAGGCTATGGATGCAGCGCGTTGCCTCTGGCTTTGACGTTAGCGCAAGGCGTGATCGCCTCGAATTAATTCCGAGTTCAAGGGCATCCAGGTCAACTCCGGCCGTTTCTACAGTCGTGCCCGATTAGAAGTCTAATTGCGGCGACGAGAACGATCTGCTGCCGCTGGGCAGGATGCTTGCGTCTGACGCCAACCTGCTCAGTCTGCGCGGTAAGGTTCTGGAGAACGGGATGCCGCGCTTCTTCCGCCGCCTGTCGGAAGGCGTCTTCGACGTCCCCGATTTGATCGCGCGGACGCACGAGCTGGCCGACTTCGTCCAGGCTGCCACGGACGCTTACGGCCTCGACGCCGCCCGCGTCACCGCCGTCGGCTTTTCCAACGGCGCGAACATCGCCGCCGCCCTGCTCCTGCTGCGCCCCGGCGTCTTGAAATCCGCCGTGCTGCTCCATGCCATGGTCCCGCTTGTCCCCGACACCTTGCCCGATCTCGCCGGGACGCGCGTCTTCCTGGGCGCGGGCCGACAGGACCCCATCGCACCGCCGGCAGAAACGGAACAGCTAGCCGCCCTGCTCCGCCGCGCGGGCGCTGATGTCACTATCCACTGGCAGCCCGGCGGCCACAGCCTGACCCGCGAAGAAGCCCAAGCGGCGGCCGAGTCGCTCGGCCCTTGACAGGGCTGCGCCCACCCACTGCAATCAGGGCATGGCCGGACCAAACTGGACATTCCTGACCAACCACGCCCGCATCCTCTTCCGCCTGGCGGACGACCCCGATCTCCGTCTACGCGAGGCGGCGGACCGCATCGGCATCACCGAGCGCGCCGTGCAGCGCATCGTCTCAGATCTGGAGGAAGCGGGAGTGCTGAAGCAGTATAAGGGGCCGAGGGGGATGGGGGCGAGAGATCGAGGGGGGTGAGGGCGAGAGATCGAGTGAATGAATTCACTCGCTGGAAGGCGCTGCGCGCCGGTGGGAAAGGATACAAGGAGGTATAACATGGGAGGCAACGTGAGAATATCAGCGCCTCGCTCTGTGTGCGCCCACCTGATGGACCGTGGAGGTAGGAGGACCTAGCCTTTCTTTTGTGTCCTCTATTCCACCGGCGCGCAGCGCCTTCCAGCGAGTGAATTCATTCACTCGATCTCTCGCCCTCGTCCCACTCGCTCCTACTGCCACCCCGAG
>JAYTYG010000012.1:0-3174 GCA_043742585.1 Spartobacteria bacterium | reverse complement strand
GTAGCGGTTCTGGGGGTAGCGGTTCTGGGGGCAGCGGTTCCGGGGGCTCGTGCGGCAGCGGTTGCGGCTGCCACTAAGGCTGGCACGCGCGGAGGTGATTGGATTTCTGCAATGGCTCGCGAACGGTCGGCTGGGGGGCGAGCCGTTCCGTTTCCATGCTCTGCGGATTTACACCTCAGCGGTTTGCGGGATTGCGCCGCGATAGTTCCACTTTGTTAATTGGGGTAACAGGAAGACGAAGTGACAGGGTGAGCCTGCGAATTCTCAGCATTCATACTTCATAACTTCCCCTTCGACCGGCCCGCGTACTATCCGGCCCATCTGAATCTCAGCGGCTCCGCGTTAAATCCTCAAGAATTGAGATGCGATCACCGAATATTTACAAACGCAACAAAGTAGAAATAGCTCGTTTAAAATCCGCCGGTATAATCTGCGGCTAAATTCCGGATCTGTGGCATTCGCCGTCAGACTTTGATCTTGCCGCCCCAGCTCAGGATTTTGGCCTTGGTTCCGGCGGCTTCGGCTTCGGGGATTTGATCGTTTCGGACGTAAAACAAAGAAAGGCTCGACCAGGCCAGTTGATCGTTGGGATGGAGCGCGACGCTTTTAAGGCCGGCGGTGATCGCTTCTGCGGAGCGTCCCAGCTTCATCAACGCCATTCCCAAGGCGTGCCAGCCATCGAAAAACTCCGGATCCAGCTCCGTGCAGCGACGATATTTTTCCACCGCCGCCTCGAGTTCACCCAAGGCCAGATCGCCGTTGGCGTCGTCGAATAGGTCGTCGACCTCGGGCGAAAGTGGCATATTTTGGCGACGGTTCTGAGGCTTAACTGTCGGTGGCGCCAATCTTGGCCAGGGTCCGGCGTTCCTTGATCCAAAGGGCAACGGCGGAGTTGCGTTTGCCGCGAGTCACTTTGTCGCTGAGGGCGGTTCTTTCCTGTTCGAATTTTTGTTCGTCGATGGGCTGATGCTTGTCGAGGTGGATAAGCACGCTTCCCGTTTGGGACGGGAGGGCTTGGCTGAGTTGCCCGACTTCCATCTGGGAGGATTGAATCATGACTGGATAAGCGTCGGGCAGATCGCTCTTGAGCGGCTCGGACATGGAGAATGCAGGCAGCGTTTCCGCCTTGGCGCCGGCCGCTTCCGCCGCCTCAGCAAAGGATTTGCCGGCGGTGAGCCCGGCTTGGATTTTGGTGTGCAATTCCGCGCCTTTGAGGTTGAGGGTTTCCTGGACGCGCTCGCTTTTGATTTGAGCGGTGAGGCTGGCCTTGGCTTGTTCAAAGCTCAGCGGGCTTGGGGCGGTGATGCTGGTGAGCTGCAGGACATAGTAGGCGCCGCCGCTGAGAATCACGTCGCTGTTCGGCGCCTCCATTGTCAAAGTCTCGAACGTCGCCCGGACCGCTTCCTGCGCCGCGCTTAATTGCGCTGGCGGTTGGTTGGCAGAAAACGCAGGTGTTTCAACAATGACTGCGTTAAATTTTTTGGCGACCGCTTCGATGTTCGCGTCCTTTTCGGCCATCGCCACTGCGAAGTTCTGGGCGCGATCGGCGAGCTGTAGGAGAGCGGTTACGCGTTCTTTGCCCACCACCGGTTTCTCGGATTTGTCAGGCGCGAATTCGACGAACCTCACCTTGCGCAGCTCCTCGGATTTGAGGCTGTCCTTGCGTTCTTCGTAGGTCTTTTTCACCTCTTCGTCGGCGACCTGAATGGACTTGTCTACGTCCTCACGTTTCAGCCGAACTACCGAGACTTCGGTTTTTTGGTGGCCGCGTTCGAAGATGTTGCGGAGTTCGGCGGGGGCGGTGCCGAGGCTGGTGCCGATGAGGGTTTTGAGTTTTGCGAGTGCCAGATCATCGCTGATGAGTTCCTCGATTTGTTCGCCGGTAAAGCCGCGGGAGCCGAGGCGTTCGAGGAAGGCGTTGTATTTGGCGGAGTCGTAGGTGGCGTTGGTTTGGAAGACGGCGTTTTTTTGGATCGCGTCGATGACTTCGCTGGTGCTGGGGACGACGCCCAGAGCGGCAGCCTCATGGTGGAGGACGAAGCTGTTCCAGACGTAGTTTTCGATGGCCTGTTTTTCGTTCCTGGCGTCGCCGACGAGGCTCTGCCAGAGATCTTCGAGATTGAGCTCTTGGCAGACGCTGAACTTGCGTTGTTCCCGCGAAAACTGGGTCATGCTAACGCTGCGACCATAGACCGAGCCCGCATGCTCGGCGCGATTTCGGTTGGCGCCTTGTTGGCCGTTAAAAAGCCAGATGAAGGAGACTATGACGACAACTGTTACTAGCAGCATGACGGTCTGCTGGTATTTGCGCATGAGATGGACCATGGGAAGTAAAGTGCGAGCGGAAGAAAAGAGATTCTGGGTTGATTTCGAACTCGGGAATGACCTACTATCAGGGTTCCCCCGTTCAAAAGCTCATGAAGCTACGTCCCTGTTTCCCCCGTCTACAACTTCTTTTTCTGCTCGGCTCTGTCCTGCCGTTATTTGGGCCACTGGCGGCGCATGCCGACATGGTCTATTACAAAGACGGTCGACCGCCTCAGGATGGGAAAATCCTCCGAGTGAATGGCGTTTTGTTGGAGGTCCAAGTCGCAGCCGGGGCCTTGGGTTTGCCAATGAACACGATCGCTAAGATCGAAATGGCTGAGCCGCCGGACTGGGCGATCGCTAAGAGGCTGTTTGCGGCTAGGGATTATGCCAACGCGGTCATTTCGGTGCGAGGTCTGGTGGACAAGTTTAAAGGGCTTCCTCTCGATTGGGCGGCTCAAGCCACTGGCATGCTTGGTGATATTTATGTGGCCACCGGTGACCTGGGGCGCGCGGATGCGGCTTATCAGGATTTTCAAAAAATCTATCCAAGCGTGGGGTCCATGCAGGCGGAGGTCGGCCGGGCGCGGATACTGGTGGCGACAAAAAAGTTCATGCGGGCCAAAGCCAAGATCGAACCGATCGTGGAGTTAGCCTTGAAAGATAAGGCCATTACTGCGAGCGCAGGAGCTTCTTACGCTCATGCCTTTGTCGCCATGGGCGCAATCAAAGAGAGTGAAGGGAATTTGTCTGGCGCTCTTGAAGACTATTTACGAACCGTAACGATTTTTTATTATGACCCGGCGGCGGTCAGCGAAGCTCAGGAGCATGCTGATGCGTTGATCGCCCGCAAGATCAGCGTCCCCT
>JAYTYG010000011.1:0-2947 GCA_043742585.1 Spartobacteria bacterium | reverse complement strand
GGCACAAGGTCCTCGTGTTCTCGCAATTCGTCGAGATGCTCAACCTCATCGAAACCGAAGTGGCCGAGCGCGATTGGAAACATTTCAAGCTCACCGGCGAGACCGAGGATCGGGGGGCGTTGGTCAAAGAATTCCAGACATGCCCGGGGTCGGCTGTCTTTCTTATCTCCCTGCGGGCGGGCGGGTTTGGGCTCAATCTCACGGCGGCTTCCTACGTGGTGCTCTTTGATCCGTGGTGGAATCCGGCGGCGGAAAACCAGGCCATTGATCGCACGCATCGCATTGGGCAAACCAACCAGGTGATCGCGTATCGGCTCATCGTGAAGGACACGATTGAAGAGAAGATCCGGGCGCTGCAACGGCAGAAGAGCGCGCTATCCAACGACGTGCTGGGCGAGGAGACGTTTGCTAAGGCGCTGTCGCTGGAGGACTTCCGTTTCCTGCTGGGTTGAGAATCGACCACAGGGTAGAACCGTCACCCCAAGGTTCCCCGCCACAGATGGAGATTGGCATGCACTTTACCCCGGAGGCGTTTAACCCATTAGCCGGGGGTTGAGTCTGCGATACCCCCTGACCCTCAATGTTAACGCGGTCCGACCCCGGAGGAGGTCGCAGAAGTCTATTGCCAGGCGGACAAAGGTTCTGGCGGGGGCACGGGGAATCTGAGGGAGCCTCGCATGCTTGCGGCGGTTCCCTCAATGCCACCGGTGCTGCGACCGCCTACGGGGTCGACTCGTTATCCATGGCCATATCCGGGGGGTGTCGCGGACTCAACCCCCGGCTAATGGCTTTAAACCCTCGCGGGTTTGGGAGACAGTTGCTTCGGGTGAGTTGCGGATTCCAGCGCCCCTCGATTCGACGATTCGAAATGGCCAAACTCCAGCGCAATGCTATGCGCTGCCACAGGCAGCGTCGCTGCCACGACAGGGGAGCGCTCCCGGCTGGGATAAAGCGATCGGCGGCTGTGCCGACGTGAGAGCTGGCGGGCAGCGTGAAAGCGCCCGCCAGCTCGCTATAAGTTAGCTAACTATTTACTGGCCGGCATCTGGAGCAGGAGCCCGGATTTATCGCTCGGAGCGAGATAGTATTGCGGGTAGAGGCCACTCCATTTTTCG
This sequence comes from Spartobacteria bacterium, assembly GCA_043742585.1. Classification (GTDB taxonomy): domain Bacteria; phylum Verrucomicrobiota; class Verrucomicrobiia; order Chthoniobacterales; family Chthoniobacteraceae; genus CAIURC01. The sequence continues at coordinate 1,832 of JAYTYG010000011.1, read as the reverse complement.
ACCCGGGCACGTTCCACTTCGAGCTGTTTAAGCTGGAGGAAGATCGGGCTTTGTTGAGTCGCGGCGAGCGCTGCGTTGACGTCGCGGATGGCCTGGGCTTCAGCTGCGGCGATGGTTCTTTTCGCGTCAGCCTGGCCGAGCGCGGCGCGGCGCTCTTTCTCGGCAAGGGCATTGGCTTCTAGCTCTATACGATCGTTTGCGCGTTGTTGCGCTTCGAACCGGGCCTGATTCACCACCTTTTCCTGCTGCGCGATGAAGGTCTTATCGATGGACTTTTGGATTTCTGGATTCTCATAAGTCATGCCGCCGAACATGCCCACGGTGGTAATGGTCACGCCGCGGGTGTCGAAGAACGCGGTGACGTCTTTGCGGACCGCGTCCATGACTTCCTGTTTGCGGGCGCGCAGTGAGTCCAGGGGATATTTGGCGGCCACTTCTGCAGCAACCTGCTGGATGCGGGCGCGGATTTCAAGATCCATGACATGCGCCAATGATCCGGCTGGATACCAATAAAGGAAGCGGGCCGCCTGTTCTTCGGGAATAAACGCTGTGCAGGTAAACCCCATGCTGAAGGAGACGCTGTCGGAGCTTTCTATCCAAATCGCTTCGTTCTTCTTGCTGGTGCCGCTGCCGGAATCAGCGGTCCATTCCCTGGTGATGGGCGAGCGCAGGACTTTGACCAGGCGCACTGTGGGGAGCCATTCACCCTGAAAATCATAGCGGCCGGTTTGTTGCCAGCGATGCGGGATTTGCACGCGCTTGGCCGCGACCTTGAGTTGGCCCAGATATTCTTCGGAAGCGAACTTAGCCTGGTTTTTGCCATCGCCTTCGAGCGGGATGAGGAAGCCTGTTTCGGGCGTATCTATACTGGCAAATTCGGGCGTGTCATAGGATCGCATACAGCCAGTCATTAGACTGCCCCCGAGGAGGATGGGGAGGATCATCAGCCGCGCGGGACTCCGTTGTTTATTTAGAAATCTCCAAGCGCTGCCGCCGAATAAGCTTACGGCGGTGATTGCCAGTATGCCGGCGGAAACTAACTCCACGCTATTTTTCTCGGTCTCAAACCAGCGCAGGTCGGCGGCCTGATGCGCGTCGCCATTGAGTTGGCTGATGGCTAGCGTGCTGGATATATTTGGCTGGGTCCGGCTGAGCCACCAAGTCTGGGCAGCATGCAGGGTAACTGCGACGGCTATAAATACCGCGGGTCGAATGAATTTATTCACTGGATTTAGATATGATGAATGACTCGGATGCGGTGAGTCATTCGGGCGTCCTTTGGAGACTGGGGACGCCCTCCTTTCCTGTGTTTAGGTGGAAGGCGTTCCTTGCTCTCGGTGTGGCGCTGACGAGGTTAGCTGTCGGGCTGGAACCACCAAGTGTTCCCGGCACCGCATGTGCCGTAAGCCCCGATCTGCTTGCGCAGATAATTTGGGTCCCCCGCTAAGTCGGCAGTGGGCCGACTCATTAAGCATGTAACAAAGAACTGATGTGACAATATATCCAGTTAGGATTCTGTCAATAAATGCCGGAGTCCAGCCGTTTGCCTGTATGCTGCTTGAGTTGGTTTTTGTATTTATCAAAATAGTTAGATTTGGAACAGGTCCGCTCGGGGTCGGTCTTTTGAACCGCGTTGCGGTGCGCTGGATTTTGGCTAATTTCAGATCCCGGAGGGATCCGAGCCTGTAGCCGGAGGGGGGAGTCTGCGATACCCCCGGGCCCCAATATTAACGGCAATGTACTTATGGTCATGCTGGCACTGATCGCGATGTTCTCTTTCTTCGATTTGATTCAAGAATTAGACGCTTTAGGCAAAGGCAGCTATGGCCTTG
>JAYTYG010000010.1:0-3216 GCA_043742585.1 Spartobacteria bacterium | reverse complement strand
CTTTTTTTTCTGATACTCAGGGCGCCCCTTGGCCTTCGGGCCGTGCGCCGGCGGCCGGTCAGAGTGTGCGCCGGGACGTGCGATTGGACGTTCCGAGGTGCCCCGCGCGTCGGCGTGCGATTTCACCGCGCTCCCGGCCACCATCACAAAATCAATCTGTCGCTTGTAAATATCCACCCGGCACACCACCACCCGCAATTCGTCCCCGAGCTTGAAACGGGTCTGCGTGCGACGCCCCGTAAACGTGAGTCTTACGGAATCAAACACGTAAAAATCCTCCGGCAACGAGCTCACATGAATGAGCCCGCTGACCAGCACGTCCGGCAACTCGATCAACAACCCGTAGCTGCGCACATCCACCACCACCGCGCGAAACTCCTCCGGCTTGCCCGCAGTGAGCTGGCGCATGAAGAACTCCATCTTCTTCAAAAACGTCGAGTCCTTCTCCGCATCGGCTGACGTGCGCTCGGTCTGCGAAATGTGCTCGGCTATTTCCGCAAACTCGTTGATCGGCGAATAAATCCCCGCCAACACCCGGTGCACCACCAAGTCCGAATACCGGCGGATCGGGCTGGTAAAATGCGTATAATTCACTTTCGACAACCCGTAATGGCCCATCGGCGACACGTCGTAAATCGCCCGTTTCAGACTCTTCAAAAAACCAATCTTCAACGCGTATTCCTCCGGCTTGTCGTGGATCGCCACCAGGAACTTCTGCACCTCACGCCGCTGCGTCAGGTCGCCCACTTTAAAACCGTATCCGGCTGCAAACTCCCGGAATTCCAAGAGCCGATCAGGCTCAGGATTTTCGTGCACGCGATAGATCGACGGCACCTTGCGGTTCTTGATCTCGCGGGCCACGACTTCATTGGCCGCGAGCATGCATTCCTCGATGAGCTGATGGGAAATATCGTTCTCCACCTTCTCCAGCCGATCGGCGCGCCCCTGGTCATCGAGCCAGACTTTGACCTCGGGAAAATCCAGGTCCAGCGACCCTGCTGCGAACCGGTTTTTGCGCAGGAGCGAAGCCAGTTCCCACGCGATCTGCACGCGTTCGCGCAAAGCTGGCGACACCTCCAGGGGCAGCGGATGCGAACTCACATGCACCTTCCCGCCCCGCTCGTAATTGGGCGTGGGCGGCACCGGCAGATCTTTTAAAATCGCAAACGCCTGTCGGTAAGTCAGCCGCGCCGCGCTATGGATCACGGTCCTGGAAAAACGCGCGGATTTGACCACGCCCGCTTTATCGAACTCGATGAACGCCGAGGTGGTTAAACGATCCACATGCGGTTTAAGGCTGCAAACCCCGTTGCTCAACCGCTCGGGCAGCATAGGGATCACGCGGTCGGCCAAATAAGTCGAGTTCCCACGCGCACGCGCCTCCCGATCGAGCGCCCCGCCAGGCCGGACATAATGCGATACATCCGCGATGTGTACCGCCAGCCGCCAGCCCGACTCCGTGCGCTCCACATGAATGGCGTCATCGAAATCCTTGGCGTCATCCGGATCGATCGTCACCACCATCTGCCCCCGGCAATCCTCGCGTTTGCCGATCTCCGCAGCATCCACCGTCTCTGGGACCCGATCAGCCTCATTCAAAACAGCCTCGGGGAATTCCTCTTCGAGATTGTATTTCCGAATGATCGAAAGCATGTCCACCCCGGGCTCGCCGGTGGCGCCCAGCAACGCGATGATCTCGCCCTCGGGATTCACGTGGCGATTTTCCCACGGATCCAGCTTCACCACCACCTTGTCCCCCACCTGCGAGGGGCGCTGCAACGGTGCCCCGCCCGGGCGCACATACACGTCATGCGGAAACCGGGCGTCATCAGGAATGACGTAAAAGAATTTCTTGGTGGACTGCAATGTGCCCACCACCTGCTGGTTGGCCGATTCCAAAATCCGGATCACGCGACCTTCCTGCCGCGCGGGTTCGAGCCGTTGCTGAACGCCTTCGTGCATGAGCCGGACGACGACTTTATCCCCGTGCATCGACGTGCCGGCATTCGCCTGCGAAATGAAAATATCCGTGCGCCCGGCCGTTAGGCTCAGCAAATGGGCGTTGCCGCCGTAATGAAACTGCATGGTGCCGGTCACCAGATCGGCCTCCTCGGGAATGATATAGCGATCCTTGCGAATCACAGCCACCAGCCCATCCTTTTCCATCGTCTTCAAAAGCGCGCGCAACTCCCCTCGGCGGGCGCTGGGGAACTGCAATTTTTTGGACAACGCAACCTTGTCCATCGGTTGGTAAAACGGCTGCCGCAGCAGCGCGAGGATATCGGCGCGAAGATCTCGTTCGATGGACATAAGGGAATGCAACCTAACCCCTACCCGACAACCAGACAACTCCGCTGAAAACTCGCGCCCAGCCAAGATCTCGCAGACCTATAAAACGTACGTCCTTCTTGAGATTTCCAATACGCACGCTCCGGCGCTGTCCCTGCCCGCAGTCCCTCCTTGCGTGTAAAAGTCGTGCTATCGCTGCGACTTGCCTCATAATAGACCCCTTATGCCTTTTCGCGCACTTGGCCTCGGAGCCAATATTTTCAAAGCTGTCCAGGAAGCTGGTTATACCGAACCCACCCCAATTCAGGCCGAGGCAATCCCTCTGATCCTGGCCGACCATGACCTCATTGGCATCGCCCAAACCGGGACGGGTAAAACGGCGGCATTCGTATTGCCAATTCTGACCAAGATTTCCGCGATGATCGCCACCCCTGGAAACAGGCGCTGCATTCGTGCGCTGGTGGTGGCGCCCACTCGCGAGTTGGTCGTGCAAATCGAGGAAAACGTCCGCGCCTACGCCAAACACGTGCCCATCCGTGTGGCCACTGTATTTGGCGGAGTCGGCGAACGCCCTCAAATCGAGGCGCTGCGCTCCGGTGTCGACATCATCATCGCCACCCCGGGCCGCTTTTTGGATTTGATCCGACACGCCGACTTCCGGGGGCTTACGTTCCTGGTATTAGACGAAGCGGATCGGATGTTAGACATGGGCTTCCTGCCATCGATCCGACAGATCGTCAAAGCCGTCCCAATCAAACGCCAAACTTTGTTATTCTCGGCCACGCTCTCCAAAGAGATCGAAGGCTTGACCCACGAGTTCCTGCGCTCGCCCAAAAAAGTCGAGATCGGCCGCCGCTCCAATCCAGCCGAGAGCGTGGCGCAATTCATCTATGAGGTGCCCAAACATTTGAAGCCCTCGCTTCTAGC
>JAYTYG010000009.1:0-3624 GCA_043742585.1 Spartobacteria bacterium | reverse complement strand
CGCGCGGGGATCGTTTTGGGGCGGATCTATGTGCAGAATCGGGACCAGATTTCCGGGGACAGTATCTCTCCGGCAATGGTGACTGCGGTGGTGGCCGCTGAGGACGCCAGGTTTTACCAACATCACGGGGTGGATTACTTTGGCATCGTCCGTGCCGGGGTGAAAAACCTTCAGGGCCGCTCCCGCCAGGGCGCCAGCACGTTGACCCAGCAGTTGGCGCGCAATACTTTTCCCGAGCAGTTGCCGCCTTCCGACCGCACTTATAAGCGCAAATTGCTTGAGATGTTTGTGGCGCTGGAGATCGAGAAACGTTTCGGGCAACAGGGTAAGCAGAAGATTCTCGAGCTCTATCTCAATCGGGTGTTTTTCGGTTCGGGCTTTTATGGGGTCGAAGCCGCAGCGCGTGGTTATTTCGGGAAATCGGCCCAGGACCTCAATCTTTCCGAAGCTGCAACGCTGGCGGGGCTATTGAAGAGTCCGAGCAATCTTTCGCCGTGGCGCAACCACCAAGGTTGTATCGATCAGCGCAACTATGTCCTGCAGCGGGCCAAAGAGCTGAAGATGATTAGTCCGGCGGAATACGACCGCACGGTGCGGCAGGATCTTATTGTCAAAAACCGGAAGCCCATCCACCAGGAATCGTATGCGGCGGATCTGGTCGCCCAGCAGCTTGAGAGACTTGTCGGGCGCGATAGTTCGGCAAGCGATGGGTATCGGATCTATACGACCATCGATAGTGCGCTGCAAAAGAAGGCTGAGCAGTCGCTCCGGGAACAGCTCGCCAGTGTCGAGCGCCGGGAGGGCTTCGAGCATCAAACCTATGCTCAGTATGACGCTCTCTATAAAGCGCATCTAAAAAGCCCGCTCGGACCCGACGGCGAGCCTGCCCCGCTGGCTTTGCCTGAATACCTTCAAGGCTCCGTGGTGGTGCTCGATAACGCTCTCGGCGGAATCCTCGCACTGGTCGGTGGGCGCGATTTTGCTCACAGTGAGTATAATCGGGCGATGGCTGCGCATGTGCCAGTCGGGACAGCATTCAAGCCCTTGGTTTATGCGGCGGCCTTTGAAAATGGGCTCTTTCCCGGAACGCTGGTCCAGGATGCTGTGATTGATAATCGGCAGGTGATGATCGGCGGCACGACTGGAATTCTTGGTGAGTGGGGGCCGGAGCGCGTAGATAATAAATATGAAGGCACGATTACCGCGCGCGAGGCGTTGGTGAAGTCTAAGAATGCGGCTACTGTCCGATTGGGCAATTTGGCCAAGCTGGATCGTGTGATTGAGCTGGCAAAAAATGCAGGCGTTGAGAGTCCGCTCCGGCCGTTTCCTGCGACTTTTCTAGGCAGCAGCGAGGTGACCCTATTGGAGATGGTGCTCTCGAATGTGATGTTTCCCAATGGGGGTTGGCGCCCGCTCAAACCTTTCATCATCGAACGCGTCGAGGATCAGCGCGGGCATGTTATTTTTAAGGCGAAGCCGGAGACTCGTCGGGTGATCAAGCCGACCACGGCTTATGAGGTGCATACGTGCCTCGCTGACGTGCTGGGGCGCGGGACTGCGGATAAGACCTTCACGGATTTGGGGCTTAAAAAGTTCCCGCTGGGAGGTAAAACAGGGACCGCTTATAATTTTACCGACGTTTGTTTTGTCGGTTATAGCAGCGAAATCACCTGCGGCGTTTGGGCCGGATTCGATAAGCCGCGCACGACGATTTATCGCGGTGCGTTTAGCAATGAGATTGCGCTTCCGGTTTGGGCCGACGTGATGAAGGCGTCGTTTGCCGATTACAAGCCGCAGTCCATTTCTGCCCCAAAAGGAATCGTGAAATGTGAAATCTGCCTAGCCTCAGGTTTGTTGGCCACAGACAAATGTCATGAGACCGTCGAGAACAAAGCCACGGGCGAGAAGATTCAGCGGCGGAGCACGTTTTTCGAAATCGCTACAGACGCGCAACTTCCGAAAGATCCCTGCGACGTCCATGGGAATACGCAGCGCAGTTTAGTTAAGGTGATTCCAGGGGAAGACTGGCCACGAGCGGTGTTGGCTAGCGATGTGTCGGCGCATGTCAGCGTGTTAGTCAGTTCGCCGACTGTGCTCGGGGATTCGGATCCCTATAATTCGGTGCAGAGCGTCACTAATTTGGTTAACGCGCAGAAGCTAAATGGCCAAGTGGCTCCGCTGGATAGTTCAGCGCAAGTGCCCACACCAAATCCTGATGCAGTTAAGGATCCTGAAGTGCGGCGTCCAGAGGCCATCCAGCCATCGGATCAGATCACCGTGGACGAGTCGGTGATCAAGGTTGAGCCGCCAGATCCCATTCAGTTTTAGTCCGAAGTCCTGGCAATCAGGATGGATATAAAGTCCAGGCAGGCAGCAATAGGCCACAGCGTTCCACGCAATGCGGCCACGATACTTGGGGCGTCGCCCCTAAAGGAGATCAATCGACTTTCGATTGATCGCCACTCCTTGGCCGATCTTTAGCCTTCGATCGTATTGATTTCCACAGGCTCGACTTTCACGCCTAACTCTTCGAGCCAGGTGATCGCTTTGCTGATTTCTTCACGGTCGCCGTGCAGCGAGAGCGATACCAATCCCACCTCGTCCGTCACGCTGGCTTGGCGGATACTGGTGATGATCTCAAATTTCTTGCCCAACTCCCAAATGATAGGGCGCGTAATTAGGCGGGTGGGGAACATCAGCCAGAGTCGTGTTTTGTCTTCAGCCATAATAAGAAACAGATTTTGAAGTTGAATGGAAATAAGCCGGACGCGATCTGTCGAAATCGCGTGGCTGGATTGGATGTCAGGGTTTCAGCCGGCGGCGAAATCTATAGGCACTGGCAAGAAGTTCCACGATGGAAAGTTTTGTTACGCCCGATTCACCGCGATGTCTAATTTTACAATACTGCCGATGACTGTGGCTACAGCCGAAGCCCTTGCCCATATGGGACGGGCTGAGATTGGTCTCAGCCCGTCGTTCCTGCTGGGAATTTAGCCGCCGGCGATGGCCGGCACGATGCTGATCTCGTCGGTTTCTTTTACAGGTGTCGCGGATTCTTCAAGGAATCGAATGTCTTCCCCGTTGACGAATACATTCACGAAGCGGCGGACCGTGCCGGTTTCATCGCAAATACGGTTTTTGATGCCGGGAAATGCGAGCTCAAGATTGTTGAGGATTTCGGCAATAGTGGAGCCACTGACTTCGACAGTATCGAGTTCGTTGGTGAGCTTTCGCAAAGGGGTCGGAATGAGAATGGACGGCATATAGATAAGATGGATTTACGCGAAGAACTACTGCGCAGCGGCGCTGCTGTCAGGTTGATAGATTTGTTCTTCGAATTCGCGCAGACTTGGATTGATCAGGCGCAGTTCGCCGCATTTGCCTGCAATTGCTTCCTGTGTTTTGAGGCCATGCCCGGTGATGCAGAGCACAGCGCTGTCGCCCGCAGGAATTTTCCCGCTTTGTATGAGTTTTTTCGCGCAAGCCACAGTCACGCCGCCAGCGGTTTCGGCAAAGATCCCGGCATATTCCGCAAGCAACTTAATGCCCTCGACGATTTCTTCGTCCGTGCAATCTTCGGCGCAGCCGCCTGTTTGCTTCATCGAATGAATGGCGTAATAGCCG
>JAYTYG010000008.1:0-1578 GCA_043742585.1 Spartobacteria bacterium | reverse complement strand
GGAATCGACTACGACTGATTGATTGCGGGAGAATTCCAGTTGGGCGCTGCGGGATTCCAGGCGGTTATTGGCAAACAGAATATCGGCCTGTGCCAGAGCAGCTTCGTTGTCGTCACCCATGGCGATGCTGGCGTCGCGGACGCCAAGCAATCCGTTCATGCCGTATCGGCTGGACAAGCCCACTACGCCCGAGGCGGTTCCTTTGAGCTTCCAACCATCGGGCAGGGAGATACCGACAACTTTGGCGAACTCGGGAAGTGGTGCGAGGGGGATTGCGGCAAATCCGGCGAGGATTCCCCAGCGCGGTTCGCCCAGGAAATTTTCAGTGCGGAAGCGGAGAGACACGGGGCGCGATTCGGGTGAGGCGGGTTCGGTTGCGATGGATATGTTTTGAGCGCGGTAGTCGATTTCACCTTTGTAATTGAGGGTTAGGGCGTTGCTTTTACCGGGTAAGATGGCCCAGCGTGGGATTTCGCCGAATTCCATTCTTCCGGTTAATTGCATTTTGGAGAGCGGGCCGGCGATGCGTGTGCGTGCGGTTAGGACGGCATGAAGGCCGAAGTCACGACCGGTGGTTAGTTTGAGGATTTCCTCCAGGAAACTGCGTTCCAGATCGACGGTGACATCTACTTCGGGCTCAGTGGTTTCACGCAGCCAAAACCGGCCACGGCCCTTCATGCGGCCGAAGCCTTGAGCGGGTTTGTCGCTTCGGGCAGGTGCGCCGGTGAAGCGTAGGGAGAAAGCGCCGTCGGAATCTGGGGATAGAGTGACGTCGGCGTCAACGTCGGTGAAATAGAAAACGGATTTGCGGTCTGCGAGCTTGAAATTGACGCGGCCGGCGCGGACTTCAATTTCGGGAAAGCGGGTGGCCTGGACTACTGATTTGCTTTGTGCGGCAGGGAGAAATGCTGTCCAATTCCACTCGCCTTGCGCGCCGCGCGAGAGGTTCAAACTGGGCTGTTCAAGGCGCAGGCTGGAGATTTCGACTCGTCCCAATAGCAGCATGAGAAGCTTTGGGCGAATTGTCATTTCGCTGACATAGGCGACTGGTTCGATGCCGAGTGAAGGATCCTCATGGATGACCACTTCGCTGACTGTTACGCTGGGACCGGTGAGAAGGCTGAAGCGCACTTCGCCGGTGTCAACTTTGCGGCCTAGTGCTTGTTCCAGACGCGTGCGGACGGCTGGGCGAAACTGATCTGCTCCGGAATAGAAGGGCATGTAGCCTATCAGGGCTAGCAGCGCGATTACGGCGGCGATTACGATATTACGACGGGTCATGCGCGGTGGTGCTCCAATACAATAGACGTTGGTAATCTTCGGGTGTGTCTACATCTTCAACAACTCGCGGGTCATCAACTTCCACCAGGCAGGCTCCTTCGAGATAAGAATAGATTACGGTTTTTGGGCTTTCGGTTGGGGCAAGGCGCAGTAGTTGATTGATCACTTGCCGGTTGATGATTGCGGGGTGGCCTCGCTTGCCCTGGTAAGTTGGCAAGGTGAGGGGACCATGGTGTGCGGCTGCCAATGCTTCGATTGTGGCTAACTTCACTTGGTTAAGGCCTGTACGTCACCTGC
>JAYTYG010000007.1:0-7906 GCA_043742585.1 Spartobacteria bacterium | reverse complement strand
CGAAACCGAGAATTTCGACGATATGTGAAGGCACACAAGGAGCAGGGCATACGTATCTAAATTGTCTGTAATCGCTGCTCCTCTATATCCCAACGGGATCCTCTATATCCCAACGGGATCCACTATATCCCAACGGGATTACGCCCTCCAGCCCAGGGTTGGCCCGTTGCGGGCCTACCCTGGGGACTAAATCAGAGCGGATCGAACCGCAACGCGGTTCCGCCAAAGGACGATCCTAGGCGCAACCCACGTTGGGGTTGGATTCTCTTTTTCGACGGTTCCCAGGGTAGCTCGTTCCTCGCAACCCTGGGCTGGAGGGCTTAACGCCTTTGGCGTAGAGAATTTGCCGCCAACGCTTTAGGGCAGGATCTAAACTTTCCCATTGTCATTTTAGATGCGTAAGCGCTGACACAAGCAGCCGTCGAATGCCCAAGAAATATATCGCCCGGCTGTCCACTGAGGAACGTGGTGTTTGTCAGGAAATCGTAAAGCGCCTCAAGGGATCTTCAGAGAAAGTCAGGCGAGCGCAGATTTGAAGACCTTATACCCAAAGATTAAGAATGGATGACGCACTAGCCTGAATGCAGGTTTCCTGCACACCTCCGGCGTGCCACCCGTATTTCTGCGGCTGATCCGGTGGGGTCGCAAAGCCTCCACCACCGGCTAATTTCTTTCAACGCCTCCGGCGTAAAGCGCAGGGCAACCTCAAAACGCTGACAAACTCTAGGTTTGCGTGAGCGCGTCGGCGGGGCGGCTTGGTGGACGCTGCAAATCCCTGCCCTTCAATTTGTGTCATCGGGCACCGCGCGGAGTATCCCTGCGATTTAAAGTGGGTTTCCAGCATCTGCGCGGCAGCCTACACAAGCCCGGCAACTCGCTGCTTTTTGAGGTCACGAGGCTGGTCAACGAGTTGCTTTTTGGCCCTCATTATCTCTTCCACAGACTCGTTGCAAAGCAGCACCCCGCTTAACCCCCAGGGCTGATAATAGCGAACCACAAACCGCCCGGCCTCCCGGCTCCCGGTCATCTCCACTCGCATCGGTATCCGCGAAAAATTCCCCAGCAATTCCAACTGCAAATCAAACAACTGAACGCTGCGCTGCGGCGTCCACTCAAAGCGCTGGCGCTTTTTAGCCGTCATATTGCCACCAGCCACCAACCCCTGCGCCAGGGTCCCATTTAATTCATCAACTCGATGCAGGCCACCAAAAATCCGATCCGGATACGCCGCGATATCGCCGACTGCATAGATCCCCTTTTCGTCACTCTCCAGGAACTCATTGACCGGTGTGCCATGCGGGTAACTCAAAGGCGTATTAGCCACCAACCCCAGATTGAGGTCCACGCCCCAGCCCAACACCGCAGCGCCTGCGGCTAAGCGGAGCCCGCTTTTTGTCTGCACGTTTTTGAGCACCGTGCGGCCTTCAAACCCGTTGAGCGTCTCGCCCATCACCATCCGCACTCCGTGCCCGGAATAATAATCGCTCAGCCATGCGCCCGTCTCGGGATCCAAGAACCGGTCCCAAAGGAATTTTCCCCGGTGCAACAGGATCACCTCCATGCCAGGCAATTGCGCCAACCTGGCGCTGACAGCCGCCGCCACGCAGCCGCCACCGATCACTACAATGTTGCGGGCGCTTTCGGAGATCTCACGCAACACCAACGCGTCCTCCAGGTTCCGCAGACTTACGACATGCCCTAGTTGCGATCCTGCCACTGTCGGCCGCCGGGCGCGACAGCCCATCGCCAGGCACGCCTTGCGAAACTCCACCACCTGGCCGCTGCTGAGCACGGCGAGGCGCCGCTCGACATTGAATTGCGTCACCACTGTCCCCAGGCGCAGATCCACCGCATTGGTCTCAAACCAGTCCCGCCCATAAGGTCCCAGCTCCTCCAGATCCAGGAACCCACGACTCAGGCACCTCTCGATCAGCCGAGGCCGCTCGTATGGCAAATAGGTCTCGCTACCCACCAGCGTGATCGTGCCTTTTGGGTCGAACTGCCGGATCCCGGCGCAAACGCTAACGCCCCCCATACCGGCCCCGACTATCAGGTAATCGCGTCGAATCATGGTGCTCCTTTGATTGGATTTACTTGTGTCAGTGACGGCCCCGCCGGGATTAGCGGGATTAAATTGAGCTTCGCGTAAACGGCCTTAGCCCAGGCTGCGGCAAACGCCCGGAGCACCCGGCGCGGCCCCGCCCGGGCCCGGCGCAACTGTTTACCGCAGCGCAGTGCTCGCGAAGCGGCCAAAGCGCCCGAGCTTATTTGACTCAATCGTATTTTTCTTTTGATTTTCACAGCCCAAGTTCTTTCCGGAATCATGCTCTCCCGCAGGCAATGCCGCTCCTGCATCCTCCAAATATAGATTCGGAACAGCCCACGGAACCGGGGGTGTGGACGTATAAAATAATCGCGGAAAAATTCCTGCTCGCGGTGCTATTTTAACGCCGCTAACGCCGCATTGACCCGAAGGATCGCTGGCGTTGGGTTTCGGGCGCTACCGCCGAGCTGCGCCGCCATGGCGTTGACCGAGCCGCCGAGTTCCCCCAGCTCGTCCCGGCGCTGCTCGGGAACGCGCACGTCGAATCGGCCCTCGGCGATGCTGCGGGCGGCGGTGCTCACGCGCCGGATCGCCCGCGTAATCCCGCGTAATCCCGCGTAATCCCGCCCACGATCGGAAGCCAAACCAAGGCGGATAAAACCAGCGACCCAGCCTGCGCGCCGGACTGCGGCACGGAGGCGCGCCAGCAATTCGCGCGACGAGAATGTCTTGGGCAGATAATCATCCGCGCCGAGCTCCAGCCCCCACCACGCGATCCACCTCATCCCTGCGCCCCGTGAGCATGAGCACCGGCACCTTGGACTTGGCGCGGATCCGGCGCAGCACCTCAAAGCTGTCCACACCGGGCAGCATAATATCGAGAATCACCGCATGCCAGGGTTCAGTGATCGCGCGTTCGGCGCCGTGCTCGCCGTCATGAGCCACCTCCACTCGGAATCCCAGCGGCGCGAGATAATCGGCCGTGAGCTGGCAGAGATCTTCGTCGTCATCGATCACCAGGATACGTATGCTCCTCGCGCGCTTTCGCAGGGGCGCAGGAAGTGAGCGGGGTTGAAAGCATGGTTTCAGCGACGGACATTATCCCCGCACAACGCGGAGTTATGAAGGATGAAGATTCGGAAAACGCAGCTGCTGTTCAGCCCGAAGGCCTCTCTGCCTTCATCACTTCATAAATCCGCGCGCGTGATTCCTGCTATGATCTGCTCCAGGGTAAGATGGCGTTCAGATTGCTCAGCGCGGTGCTGGTGGCAGCGTTTCACACGCTGGCATCCGCCGCCCCAGGTGAGCCCCTGAACGACGGGTCGGCAAACTTCACCCAGGTCATCCGGCCGTTGCTCGAACAATACTGCTTCGATTGCCACGACAGCGAGAAAGCCAAGGCCCACATCAATCTCGAACAGTTCTCAAAGGAAGAGGATCTGTGGCTGGACCCCAAGCTTTGGGAAAAAGTGCGCGTGCAGTTGCGGGACCGGGTCATGCCCCCGGTGAAAAAGAAGCAGCCCGCCCCAGAAGACAGGGCCAAACTCGCCGATTGGCTTCAGCAAACGCTTGAGCATCCCGATTTATCCAAAATCCCTCGGGACCCCGGCCAACTCACCATCCACCGACTCAGCCGTCTGCAATACAACAACACATTGCACGACCTGCTCGGAGTCGAACGCCGGCCTGCGGATTTATTCCCGCCCGATGGCGGCGGAGGCGCGGGATTTGACAACAACGCGGCGACCCTCTTCATCCCGCCGATCCTGATGGAGAAATACCTCGCGGCTGCCACGGAGAGCCTCGCCGAGGCCCAACCCGAACGGATCTTTAGCGTTCGCCCAAGCGCCGACCTGGACGAGTCCGGGGCGGCGCGGCAGAACCTCGCGGCATTTGCCGGGCGCGGGTTTCGCCGGGCGCTCGAGCCGACGGACATGGCGCGGCTGATGGGGCTCTATAACGAAGCGCGGCTACGTGGCGAATCATGGGAGGACGCTGTCAAACTTGGTTGCCGCGCAGTTCTGGTTTCGCCCAACTTTCTTTTCCGGATCGAGCGGGAGCAGGAAGCCCAAATGACCCCGTATCTCATCACCGACCATGAACTCGCCAATCGGCTTTCTTATTTCCTCTGGTCTTCGATGCCCGACTCCGAACTTCTCGCGCTCGCAAGCAACAGCCAACTCCATGAGCCCGCCGTGCTGGAATCCCAGGTCTTGCGCATGCTCCGGGATCCCAAGGCCCGCGCGTTTGCGGAGGATTTTTCGAGCCAATGGCTGCGCACCAAAGAGCTGCACACGTCGGTGTCGCCTGCGCCGGATAAATTCCCGCAGTTCACCCCGCAACTGCGGGAAGCGTTCTACGGCGAGCCCATCGAATTCTTCTACTCGCTCCTCAGGGGCAATGGCGCGCTCACCGATTGCCTGGACGCCGACTACACCTTCGCCAATGAGACCCTGGCTAAATTCTATGGCCTCCCTCCGATCGCCGGCCCGGAGTTGCGCCGGGTCAAACTCAGCAACCCGAACCGCGGCGGACTCTTGGGAATGGGCGCGGTGCTGACCCTGAGCAGTTATCCGCGGCGGACCAGCCCTGTGCTTCGCGGCAAATGGGTCATGGAAGAAATTCTCGGAACCCCGCCGCCGCCCCCCCCGCCTTTGGTGAACACGGCAAAGATCAACCAGGAAAAATCCGCCGACGGCCTCACCTTCCGCCAACGCCTGGAGCGGCATCGCGCCGATCCGGTTTGTGCGGGCTGCCATGCGCGGATGGATCCCCTGGGATTCGGCTTGGAGAATTTCGACGCCATCGGCTCCTGGCGGCGCACGGTCGGCGAAGCGCCGGTGGACGCGGCCGGGCAACTCGTGAGCGGCGAGAAATTCACGGGGCCAGCCGAGTTGAAAAAGCTGCTCCTGGCCCGCAAGGACGAGTTCATCCGCAACCTGAGCGAGAAGATGCTCGCCTACGCGCTGGGCCGCGGGGTTGAGCCCTGCGACTGGCTGAGCGTGCATGACATCTCGGCAGCCGTGGCGGCCGACGGCTATCGCGCCCAACGCATGGTCATCGAGATCGCGCGCAGTTTCCCGTTCCAATTTCGTCGCGCCTCTCTCCCCAACGCAGCAACCACCCCCACCGCACCATGAATGAGCACAACATTTCACGTCGGACCATGCTCAAAGGCATGGGCGCCTGCCTGGCGCTGCCCCTTTTGGAATCCATGCGACCGCTGGCCGCTTTCGGTGCCCCCAGCGCGTATCCCGTGCGCATGGCCGTCCTTTACATGCCCAATGGCACTCGGCCCGACACTTGGACGCCCACCGGCCTCGGCTCAAACTTCGAACTCTCCGAAACGCTCGCCCCGTTGGCGGCGCAAAAAGATGATCTGCTCGTCTTCAGCGAACTCTGGAACGCTGCAAGCAACATCGGCGACGGGCATTACGTCAAAACCAGCGGCTTCCTCACCGGCACCACCATCACCCGGACCACGGGCGCAAACCTCAGCAGCAACGGGATTTCCATGGACCAACTGTGTGCGCGGCACATTGGCAATCAGACGCCGCTACCCTCGCTGGAACTGGGGATCGAGCCGCCGGCGACAGGCGTGGACAGCAATGTCGGCTACACCCAGCTCTACGGCTCGCACGTGGCCTGGAGCGCGCCGTCCTCGCCGCTGGCCAAGGAAATCAACCCCAAACAAGCGTTCGACCGACTCTTCCGCCCCAAAACCGTGCAGGGCGATTGCGCAGCCGCCGCCACCCGGGATCACAGCGTGCTGGATCTGGTGTCTGAAGAGGCCAAAGCGCTCCAGAATAAACTCAGCGCCACCGACCGCGACAAACTCAGCGAATATCTCGACAGCGTCCGCTCAGTCGAACGGCGCATCGAATGGGATGCCCAGCGCCAGAATTCCACTGTCCTCAGCGACCCGCTCGCGTGCAAAGCCATCGAGTCCCTGGGCCAACGCGTGGATGCCTACAACGACCCCACAAAAGTGAGCGAACGCAGCGGCGATCACAGCGAACACGTCCGGCTCATGCTCGACATCATCGCCCTGGCTTTCTGGACCGACGCCACACGCATCGCCACGTTCATGTTCGGCAACGCCGTGAGCAGCCGTTCCTTTGCGTTCCTGGGCGAGGGTTTGGGCAGCCACCACGAGGCGTCACACCACGAAAACAAACCGGAACGGCTCGCGCAATATCAGCGCATTAACCTCTGGCACATCGAGCAATACGCCTATCTCCTCGCCAAACTCAAAAGCATCCCCGAAGGCGAAGGCACTCTTCTGGATCATTCCATGATCCTCTTCGGCGCCGGGATCCGCGACGGCAACGCGCACGATCCCCACGATTTACCCATCGTCGTGGCAGGTCGCGCCGGCGGCACCCTGGCCACCGGTCGGCACATCGTTTGCGACAAAGACACACCGCTCAGCAACCTCTACCTCTCAATGCTCATTCGCATGGGGGCGCCCGTAGATCATTTTGCCGACAGCACGGGCGAACTTCCCGGACTGGCTTCGAGCGACATCTTTACGTCCCAACCCAAACTCTGAGGCCTGAATGGGCCAAGTAAAAAAGTAAAGCCCGATCCTCCCCCCGAAGGATCGGGCTTTACACCCGCAGTCCCAGCCACACCGATAGTTAAGCAGACACGGCTGACTGTAACCACTGGCAGTAGACCCCATCCTTGCCGCGCGGGCGCGGAGTCCTGATCCGGCAACGTAACTCCGCCGAGGCATACGCATCTTACTTTCACGGTGATCGCAGGCTCAAAATCTATCCCACCGGAATTTCGTCCTCCAGCTCGGGGTTGGCTCGCGGCGGGCCTACCCTGGGACTGAGCCAGATCGCACCGCAACGCGGCTCCACAAAAGGCCGCTCCCGGGCGCCGCGTTCATTCTCGTAATCCAAGCAGCTTAAATGACTTTTAGATGACGGCCATGTGACAGACAGGTTAAGATTCATCATCAGACATGATCGACATTTGACTCTCGCCTCGCAGCGCGAGAGGACAACTGTATGAAGAAGAAATATCGGACTGGTTGGATTTCCGACATTCACCTTGGCACCAGAGGAAGCCATGCTGAGGAACTGCTGCGATTCCTGCGCCTATATGAATTCGATATTCTATATATCGTCGGCGACCTGATTGATGTATGGCAGTTACGTCGCGGTATATATTGGCCACAGTCACACAACGACGTCATTCAAAAGCTACTGCGCTCAGGCCGAAAGGGCACAAAACTCATCTATATCCCCGGCAATCACGACGAATTCGTTTCTGGTTTTCTCGGCAATTACGGATCTATCAGCGTCATGTCCCGGGCCATTCATGAAACAGCGGATGGCCGACGCCTGCTGATTATTCACGGGCACGAGTTAGATACGGTGGTGCAACACATCAAGTGGCTGGCGCACGTTGGCGATGTCGGCTACCAACTTTTATTGCGTCTAAATGGCCCCGTGAATTGGATGCGGCGGCTCTGCGGAATGGGTTACTGGTCCCTCAGCGCCTATGTGAAGAAGAGTGTAAAAAACGCAGTTAGCTTCATCGGCGCATTTGAGGAAGCTATCGTAAAGTATTCCGTGGATGATCAGGTCGACGGAGTGGTTTGTGGACATATTCATTCGCCGGTGATTCGGACGATTGGCGACGTGACGTATTACAACTCCGGGGATTGGGTGGAGAGCATGTCGGCCTTGGTTGAGGACCACGAAGGGAAGATCGAGTTGATCACTAACTTCCAAAGCACGCTGGAACTAGTGCCCCGTGAAGACGAGTCCGCGAGTAATGTAGAGGCCGCCTGAGCCCCCCTTTGCTTGCCGCACACCCCGGGGCTTACGCATCTAATTTCGCTGTAAT
>JAYTYG010000006.1:0-5183 GCA_043742585.1 Spartobacteria bacterium | reverse complement strand
CCGCCAGATCCGCGCGCAGCAGTTCCAGCGGACAGAGGGACGGAGACAGAGGGACAGACACTTTATCTCCCGCTTTCTGCGGTGCGGGCGCAGCCTTTGCCACCTTTCTACTGCGAGATCAGCTCCCGCAGCACGAACGGCAGAATCCCGCCGTGCCGATAGTAATCCACCTCGATACCGGTATCGATCCGGCTGTGCAACGCCACCCGCACCTCTGTCCCGTCCGCGCGATGAATCACCAGGGTCACCTCGCTCATCGGCCGGATGTCTTCGTGCAGCCCCAGCAAATCATAGGTTTCGGTGCCATCGAGTCCGAGCGTCTGCGCGGAAACGCCCTCGGGAAATTGCAGGGGCAACACGCCCATCCCCACGAGATTGGAGCGGTGAATCCGCTCGAAACTCTGGGCCACAACGGCTTTTACCCCCAGTAAACGCGTGCCTTTGGCCGCCCAATCCCGCGAACTCCCGGTCCCATATTCCTGACCCGAAAAGATGACCAGCGGCGTGCCTTCCTTCTGATAATTCATCGCCGCGTCATAGATCGGCACCACCGTCCCCGGGGCGCAATCGCAGGCCTTTTGCGCGTAACACTTCGTCACGCCGCCTTCGATTCCAGGCACCATCAGGTTCTTGATGCGCACGTTGGCAAACGTCCCGCGCGTCATCACCCGATCATTCCCACGGCGGCTCCCGTAGCTGTTGAAATCCTCAAACGCCACGCCGTTCTCCAGCAAATACTGGCCCGCTGGCGAGGTCTTCTTAATCGCCCCAGCCGGACTGATATGATCGGTCGTTACGCTGTCCCCAAAAATCCCCAGCGCTCGCGCCCCGTGGATTTCGACGATGCTGCCCGGGGCCATCCCGAAGTTGGTGAAGAACGGCGGTTCCTGGATGTAAGTGCTTTCCTTGTCCCAGGAATAGACCTCACCGGTGCTGGACGGGATCTCATTCCACTTGGGATTCTGACTGGAGAAATCGCTGTAAAGACGACGGAAAACATCCGGCGAAATCGAGCGTTCCATCAACACCCGCACCTCTTCCAAGGTCGGCCACAGATCCCTCAAAAACACAGGCTGCCCCTCGCGATCCATGCCCAGCGGCTCATGGCGCATATCGATATCCACTGTGCCCGCCAACGCGAACGCTACCACCAGCGGCGGCGACATTAGGAAATTCGCTTTAATGCTTTGATGCACGCGCGCTTCAAAATTGCGGTTCCCGCTTAGCACGCTCGCCGCCACCAGATCATGCTTGGTCAACGCTTCCTCGATCCGGGGATGGAGCGGGCCGCTATTGCCAATACACGTGGTGCAGCCGTAGCCCACCACATTGAAGCCGAGCTGATCCAAGTAAGTCTGCAACCCGGTTTTAGCCAGGTAATCGGAGACAACTCTGGAGCCTGGCCCAAGCGAGGTTTTCACCGAGGCGTCCACGTGCAGGCCGCGCTCGACGGCGCGTTTAGCGACGAGACCGGCGGCGAGCATGACGCTCGGATTGCTGGTGTTTGTGCAACTCGTGATCGCCGCTATCAGCACGCTCCCGTGTCCCAGCCGCACATCGGCGCGGCGGTATGGGGAGTCTTCCAGCTCGCTCACCGGAGTGGGCGTGGGCCGGTTGGTGGTCATCTCGAGTTGGTTGAGCGGTTCGCCTTCGGGAAGGTGGCCGGTGCGCGAATCGGTGCTCAGGAGTTCCTCGGTGGCCTTGGGCGCTGAGCCATTGATATGCACGGCGAAACGCTCGCTCATATCCAGGCCGGGCTTGCCGTAACCGCCCTGCGCTGGAGCTTTCTCGAGCAGCGCGCGGAAGGTGTCCTTGAGCGCGGGCAGCTCGATGCGATCCTGCGGCCGCCGGGGACCGGCCACGGCGGGGACGACGGTGGCGAGATCCAACTCCAACTCCGAGCTGTAATCCACGTCGCCCTTGCCGGGCACGCCCCAGAGTCCTTGGGCTTGGTAATAGTTTTCGAACGCCGTGCACAAGGCTTCCGGGCGGCCTGTCATGCGCAGATAAGCGGACGTTTGCGAATCGATGGGGAAGAAGCCCATGGTGGCGCCGTATTCCGGGGCCATGTTGGCGATCGTTGCGCGATCCACCACCGGCAGCGAGACTGCGCCGGGGCCGAAGAACTCGACGAATTTGCCGACCACCTTGGCTTTGCGCAGCAGCTCGGTGATGTGCAGGACCACGTCGGTGGCCGTGACCCCTTCGTTGAGCGTGCCCAGGAGATGCACTCCCACCACTTCCGGCGTGAGAAAATACACCGGCTGCCCGAGCATGCCGGCTTCGGCCTCGATCCCGCCCACGCCCCAACCCACGACGCCCAGGCCGTTGATCATCGTGGTGTGCGAGTCCGTGCCGACCAGTGTGTCCGGGAAATAAACGCCTTCGCGTTCGAGCACGCCTTTGGCCAAATACTCGAGATTGACCTGATGCACTATGCCGATGCCCGGAGGCACGACGCCAAAGGTTTTGAACGCTTGCTGGCCCCACTTCAGCAGTTCATACCGCTCCCGGTTGCGCTTGAATTCCAGCTCCAGGTTGCGCTCAAGGGAATCTGCGGCCCCGAAAAAGTCCACCTGCACGCTGTGATCCACCACGAGATCCACAGGCACCAGCGGCTCGATCATCTGCGGATTGCGGCCGAGGCTCGCGACGGTGGAGCGCATCGCTGCGAGATCCACCAGGAGCGGCACGCCGGTAAAATCCTGGAGAACCACGCGAGCCACCACAAAGGGGATTTCCACTTGCTCGGGGGCCTTGGCGTTCCAGTTAGCCAAACGTTTCACGTCCTCGGGCGTCACCTTTTTCCCGTCACAATTGCGCAGCACAGATTCCAGCACGATGCGAATGCTCACCGGTAAACGTGAGATCGGGCCGACCCCGGCCTTTTCAAGCGCGGGGAGTGAAAACAACTGACCTTGTTTGCCGCCGCCTAGGTCGAATGTGGTGAGAGTCTGGAATGCGTCGCTCATAATCGTGGGTAGGGAATCTGAAAGGGGGAGAGAAAAGCGAATCCGGACCGCACCGGCAAGTGAGGAGACGCGCTCGGGCGCAGATTCTCGGGCAGATTAGCGCAGATTTTACGGCCGATCGTATCCGCAGATTGACGCAGATTAGCGCAGATTTTCAGAGGTGCCTCCGTGGAATGAGCCTTAGTCCCGTGCTGTTGCGCTCATCGCATTTCACTGTCTTTGTACCTGTTCAGTCTTTTGAAAATCTGCGGCAATCTGCGCGAATCTGCGGATAAATTCCGGATTCTAGGATTATGGGCGGGCCGGGAGGGACGGCAGCGCCTTCCAGCGTTTGGACTCCATGAACTCAATGCTCTGCGCCGGCTGATGCACAAAGTGCGCGGCCGCTCCCGGGGTTAACTCCACAAACTCAAATCCCCGCCGTGGCCCCAGCACGCTCACTGCCGTCGCCATGGCATCCGCTGTCATGCAGTCGCCCGCGACGATCGTCACCAGCCCGTGATCGGTCAGTCCCATCCCCGTATGCGGGTCGACAATGTGCGAATACCGGACCCCGTCGATTTCCACGCGCTGAAAAACATCCCCGCTGGTAGCGATCCCGCAGTGCGCCAGAAGCACGATCTGGGGCGGCGGCGCGCCACTGACATCGAGCGGCGCCACCTCCACGCGCCAGCCCCCGGGCTGATCCGGAGGCGGGTCGCCCGCCGCCATGTCGCCCCCGCTGCCCACCAGCGCGCGCGGCAACCCGCGGGCCCGCAGCACCGCCAGGGCTTCATCGGCGGCGTATCCTTTGGCGATCGCCCCCAAATCCAGGCGCATCTCGGGCAGCAGCAACTCCGCGGTCCGCGCCCCGGCGTCCAGGCGCAGGTTTTTAAAGCCCACGCGCTGGCGCAATTCGGCGAGCCGCTCGGCACTGGGGAGCGCCTGCTTGCGCCGCGCATTGCGCCACAACCCCACCACCGGCCCCACCGTGGCGTCCAACGCTCCATCGGTCTGTTCCGCGAACCATTGGGCCCGTGCCAGGACTCGCCAAAGATCGTTACTGAGCTGGACGGCCTTGCCCTGGCCGGACGTGCGTGACAGCCGGCTCAGTTCGCTATCGCTATCGTAGTCGCTGCACACAGCATTCAGCTCCGCGATCCGGGCAAACGCCGCGTCGGCCCCAGCTCGGGCGGTTGCGGCGTCCGGGGCATAAAGAGTGACGTGAAAGGGCATGCCCATCTCGGCTTTTTCAAAAACAAAGCGCTCCTCACCTGCGCGCGCGGCACCTGCCACCGAGAGCAATAACCCGAATACCGCCAGGACCCGAACCTGCGCGCAGCGGCATCTTTTAAAACCGGCAACTGCGGGAAAGCGCGCCATCGACGGGGCCGCGACCGAACGGGGTGACGTGTGCATTGCGCGAGATCTATGCAATTGGCCAAGCCCCGACAACGCCGAAGCCCACGCGGAACCGCCGGGACCAGGGAGCTCAGCGACGTTTCCGCCGCCAGGATTTACCTGCATGTATACTCCGCGCGGTGACCGATGGCACAAATTACAGGACATGGGTTTACCGCTTTCACCAAGCCTCCCCGCAGACGTGCTCACTCAGGCATGGAGGTTGTCCGCGCTTGGCTGTTGCCCTGCGCTTCACGCCGGAGGTGTGCAGGAAGTGGCAGAAGTGTTTAGCCGCACCCGCAAGCTAAAGGCTTCTGCAACTCCCCCAATTTCTGCGTTCTATGCGTTCTATGCGGCTAAAGAGTTCCCGATTTAGAATAACGTCAAAATCTATATGCTGCCATATTTCTCTCGACCCGTTACCCACTCGATCCACGTCCGCATCGGAAAACAACTCGTCCTTATACCGACGCCCAAACTCACTCCACGACAACTCATCCGATTGGAACTGCCGCAGCAACTCCTCACTCGGCCCCAAACTCGCCATCCACACATCGCAATCCCCACGCGCCGCAGCGCGCCCGCGGAAGCGCGACACCAGGAGCCGTAAACCATCTACATTGGGATCGATCGGCGACTGATGGTTCGCTCACAATCTAGCCCACAAATGCGACTCGCGCGCCGAATGAATCGCGAATTTCCACAGCCCGCCCTCGCCGCCTCCGCCTCGCCGCAAATTGCCTCGCCGGGCGCGCGCCCATTGCATTAAGCATCGCCCCCACGTTTATGATCCCCCGACCCATCGGTTAAGCATTGGCCCGACCAGCTTCG
>JAYTYG010000005.1:0-3571 GCA_043742585.1 Spartobacteria bacterium | reverse complement strand
CCGATCTGATCAATTACCGGCACCCAGACGGGCGCGTGGCGGAGTCGGTCGCATACTGGGGCGAGATGGCGTTCGGGCCACACTTTTTTCGACTCCTGGGCAGCCTGCAGCCTACGATCGCGCTCACGCACTACGCCGCGCCGATCAGCGGCGTGACAGATCGCAAAGTGCTTTGCGAACAGCTGCACCAATCAATCGTAAAGCTCGCAGCGCTCGCCTCCTCTCCGCATAGGTCTGAGGAGGAGAAAGCGGCCGAGTTTCTGCGAAACGCGCAGGTCCACTCGGCCAGTCCGGGGCACGTGCAGGGCCAGTTCGCATTTACATCGGATTCAAACAAAGGCGCCCGATAATCACGATTCCACGCGCGCTTTCGCGCGCGCCCCGGGGCCTGTTGTTTTTTGGAAGGCAGCGGCGGGTTGCAGGCCCTACTTAAAGGGGTGGATCGGTGTGGAAAAAACCGATTCAGGGAATTCACTCCACAGTCAGGAAGCAGACGCGGACTTAAAATTGGTCGAGCCTACAGAGTCAGAGCGGGGGGTTAAGCTGGGATTCTCTAAAACGTCTTGATTTGCCCCTCTCTGTTTTTAGCCTGCTAGGATGCACGATCATATTGCGGCGGCTCAGGCAGCCCCAGCCACCTCTCTTCTTACTCCAGTAGACAGCTTCGCGCGCCGGCATCTGGGCTCCGGCGCCGAGGATGTGAACCTGATGCTGGCCAAGGTGGGCAAACCTACGATGGCAGCGCTGATCGAGGCCACGGTGCCCTCTCAGATCCGACTCAAACACGCCCTGCGATTGCCCCCGGCCCGAGGCGAGCACGAGACATTGAGCGAGCTGCGGGCGATCGCGGCAAAGAACCAGATCTGCAAAAACTACATCGGCCAAGGTTACAGCGATTGCATCATCCCGCCGGTGATCCAGCGCAACATTTTGGAAAACCCAGGCTGGTACACCGCATACACGCCTTATCAGGCCGAGATTTCCCAGGGCCGGATGGAAGCGCTGGTGAACTACCAGCAGATGGTGATCGACCTTACGGGCCTGGACATCGCCAACGCCTCTCTGCTGGACGAAGCCACGGCGGCCGCCGAAGCCATGCACATGGCCCAGCAGCTCTGTCGCGACCCCGAGGCCAACGCGATCTTTCTCTCCAAAGGCTGTCATCCTCAAACCATCGACGTCGTGGCCACGCGAGCCGAGGCGCTGGGAATCGAGTTGATCGTCGGGGACGAAGCCACCTTCGATTTTAGCACGAAGGTGTTCGCCGTCCTCCTGCAGTATCCGGACACTTGCGGGACGGTGCGCGATTACGCCAGGTTCATCGAGCGCGCCCACGCCATCGGGGCCATCGCCATAGTGGCGGCCGACATCCTGGCGCTCACGGTGCTGCGGCCGCCGGGGGAATTCGGCGCGGACATCGCCATAGGCTCCACCCAACGCTTCGGCGTGCCGCTCGGGTTTGGTGGGCCGCATGCGGCTTACATGGCAACGCGCGATGGGATCAAACGGCTGATGCCGGGACGCTTGGTGGGAGTTTCCAAGGACGTCCATGGGAATCCGGCCTACCGGCTATCGCTGCAAACCCGGGAGCAACATATCCGGCGGGACAAAGCGACGAGCAACATTTGCACAGCACAGGTATTACTAGCCGTTATGGCATCAATGTATGCTGTCTATCACGGCCCTGAGGGACTCAAGCTGATAGCGCAACGTGTGCATTTGTTCACCGCCATGCTCGTCACCGGGCTGCGGCAACTGGGCTTTCAAGTTTCCGACGAGCCCTTCTTTGACACCGTGCGCATCGATTTGGAGCCGGCGCGCCGGGACGAATTGCTGAGCCTCGCGCACGCCCAAGGCATCAATCTTCGCGCCCTCGGCGCAGGTTCCCTGCTCATTGCGCTCGATGAAACCACGGATTCGCTCGCCCCGCTGTTCAGCTTGTTTAATGGCGGCGCTGATGCTGGTCTGGAGCTGGAAACGCTCGCAGCGCAAGCCGCGACAGGGTTTGGCGAATATTCGAGACAATCGGAATTTCTACAACATCCGGTATTCAGCCGCTACCACACGGAGCACGAGATGCTGCGCTACATCCGCAGACTGGAGTCGAAGGATCTGTCGCTGACGACCTCGATGATCCCGCTGGGGTCGTGCACGATGAAGCTCAATGCGACGAGCGAGATGATACCGGTGTCGTGGCCGGAGTTTGGCAAGCTGCATCCCTTCGCGCCGGCGGCGCAGACACAGGGCTATGCGACGCTGTGTACTCAGTTGGAAGGTTGGCTATCGGAGATCACCGGGTTTGCCGGCGTTTCACTGGAGCCCAACGCCGGTTCCCAGGGTGAATACGCGGGGCTGCTCGTCATTCGCAAATACCACCAATCCCGGGGCCAGGGCCAGCGGGACATTTGTTTGATCCCGACGTCGGCGCATGGGACCAACCCAGCGAGCGCAGTCATGGCAGGGATGAAAGTGGTGACGGTGGGATGTTTAACCGACGGGGACATCGATATGGCGGATCTGACGGCGAAGGCCGCCGAGCACAGCGACCGGATCGCCGCGCTGATGATCACGTATCCGAGCACGCACGGGGTTTTTGAAGAAGGCATCGTGGAGATCTGCGAGCTGATCCATTCCCACGGCGGCCAGGTCTACATGGACGGTGCGAATATGAATGCGCAGGTGGGGCTGACTTCTCCCGGGAATATCGGGGCCGACGTCTGCCATCTTAATCTGCATAAGACGTTTTGTATCCCGCACGGCGGCGGCGGCCCGGGGATGGGGCCGATCGGAGTGGCGTCCCATTTGGTGCCCTTCCTGCCAGATCGCAATTCCCAGCCTAAAACCGTGGGAGCCATTAGCGCCGCGCCGTTTAGCAGCGCGAGCATTTTGACGATTCCCTGGGTTTACATCCGGATGATGGGCGGAGACGGTCTGACCGAAGCCACCGAGCTGGCCATTCTCAACGCCAATTACGTCGCGGCCCGGCTGGATCCGTATTTCCCGGTGCTCTTCAAGGGCCGCCAGGGCTATGTCGCCCACGAATGCATCCTCGACCTGCGCGGGTTCAAATCCGTGAGCGCCGAAGATGTGGCCAAGCGGCTGATGGACTACAGCTTCCACGCGCCGACGCTGAGCTGGCCGGTGGTTGGGACGTTGATGATCGAGCCGACTGAGAGCGAGTCCAAGGACGAGCTGGACCGGTTCTGTGACGCAATGATCGCCATCCACGCCGAGATCACCGAGGTCGAGGCGGGGAAAATCGATAAGCTCAATAACCCGCTTAAAAACGCGCCGCACACGGCGCAAAGCGTCATCGCCAGCGAATGGACCCGCCCGTATTCGCGGGAAAAAGCGGCATATCCTGCGTCCTGGCTGAAGGAGCACAAATTCTGGCCATCGGTGGGTCGGATCGACAACGTGTATGGAGATCGCAACCTTTTCTGTGCCTGCGTGCCGGTGAACGCGAGTTAACCCGAGCGCCGAAATTCGAATCATTTAATACCCAAGGGCGGCAGGCTTTCGGGGAGTTACGATGCGATTGCACGGCACGTTTTTGTCCGACGCGTGGTGT
>JAYTYG010000004.1:0-3145 GCA_043742585.1 Spartobacteria bacterium | reverse complement strand
CTTACCGAATCCTCATCTATCTGCTCGCCCTGAGCTTGGGGCACCGGCTCGCGGCGGAAGATTTTCAGGGCTCCTCGCATTCGCTGCCGTACGAGGAATCCATCATCGGATACACCGCCAAGCAGCCTGATAATCGCGTCACCCAGCTTCAGGGCCGGATCGCGAGCGGTGAAATCAAGCTGAGGTGGGATGAACAATTCGGTTGGCTCCCGGCGTTGCTCGATGCGTTGAAAGTCCCGAAGTCCTCGCAGATGCTGGTTTTTTCTCAGACCTCGCTGCAGCGTCACGAGATCAGCCCGAAGAACCCGCGGGCGATCTATTACAGTGACGACGTCTACATCGGCTACATCCCGCAAGCGCCGATGATGGAGATTTCGGCAGCGGACCCGAAGCTTGGAGGGGTGTTTTACTCGCTGGATCAAGTCTATAACGAGAAGCCGACATTCGACCGGAATCAGGACTGCATCCAGTGTCATGTTTCCGCGCGCACGATCGGCGTCCCTGGCCATTTCTTGCGCTCTTTGCGCACCGACGGCGACGGTGAGATTGTGGCTGGGACTGACACGGGCGAGATCACGCATTGCGCGCCGATCGCGGAACGCTGGGGTGGTTGGTATGTGACTGGGAAGCATGGGGCACAGACGCATCTTGGGAATCTGGTGGGCGCTAAGGCGTTTGAACGGCGCGCCGGGGAGCCTGAGTATTGCAGTAACTTGACGGACCTCACGTCACTCATTGATACGAAGAAGTATCTTACTTCGCGCAGCGACATTGTCGCATTGCTGGTGCTTGAGCATCAGGCCCACATGCATAATTACATCACGCGCCTGAGCTATGAGACCCGGATCATGACTGAGACTTACGGGCATATCCGATATCTAAAAAATCAGGTAAACGCTTTCCTTCGTTACCTTTTATTCACCGAGGAAGCGCCGCTCAGCGCCCCGGTTACCGGGGATCCGCAGTATGTGGCGGACTTCACTTCAAGCGCGTTGCGCGACTCTGCGGGGCGCTCGTTGCGCGACTTGGATTTGCACACACGGATGTTTCGGTATCCGTGCTCGTTCCTGATTTATTCCGACGCGTTCGATCAAATCCCAGCCGTAATGCGTGAGACTTTACTTCAGCGGTTGTATGACATTCTCGCCGGAAAAGACACGGACCCGCAATTTGCGAACCTGACGGAGAGCGACCGTCGGGCGGTAATGGAGATTTTGCGCGAGACCAAGTCGAACCTGCCTGGCTACTGGCGGGCGCTTGCGGCCAAGCCGTAAGCGCAAATAGCGGTCTTAGGGGGCTTCGAAATAAGTGTCCTCATGCGAATACGGCGGCGCGCAACAGCAGAGGAAGCGGAGCGGTTCGGTGGCCTGGATGGAGTGCCAGGCGCCGGGGGCAATGAGGATCGCATCGCCTGGCCCGACCGAGCGGGTTTCACCATCGATCTCCATGTCGCCGCGCCCTTCGAGGATGAAGTAGAACTCTTCGGCTAATCGATGGTAATGCCGTTGAGTGGGGGCGCCCACGAGCACCCGCGCCTCGGCCAGACTTTGATGGAGCACCGGGGCATTGGCGCGATCCAAGATACTGCGGATGATGGAGCCGTCCTTGGTGGTGAATGGTGGCTGTTGCGCGAGGTTGCGGGTAATCATGGAGGGTGAGCGTAGTGTATAACGCAGCGCGGCAGAAGGCTTTAACGCAGAGGCGCCGAGCCGCAGAGAGGGAGATCTGATTTGGCTGCCCCCCGCACCACTCCGCGTCTTTGCGACTCTGCGTTAAAATCCCGTTTCCTCTGCGTTTTTGGTGGGGAAATACCGCTCTCGACTCCGTCCGCCACGCTCCCGACAATGGGCGGCTCATGATCACTTTCAAAGGCTCCACTGCTCTTATCACGGGCGCTTCCTCCGGAATCGGCACCGAATTCGCCCGCCAACTCGCGCCGCACGCCCGATGCCTCATCTTGGTGGCGCGTCGGCTCGATCGGCTCGAAGCGCTAAAAGCCGAGGTGGCGCGCCCCGGGCTGAACGTGATCTGTCTGACTGCGGACCTTTCCGACGCCGCGTCGATCGAGGACTTGCTCGGGAAAATCGCAGCCAGCGGCGAGCAGATCACCGTGCTCATCAACAATGCCGGGCTCGGGGATCACGGCTTTTTTGAAGACAGCGATTGGCTCCGGGTCAAAGCGATGATCGACGTGAACATACAGGCATTGACGCGGCTGACTCACGCCTTGGTGCCGGACTTGGTGCGCAACGGGCTCGGCGCCATTCTCAACGTCAGCTCCATCGCCAGTCTCTTGCCGGTGCCAAAGATGGCCGTTTATGCCGCCACAAAAGCTTACGTCAGCAGCTTCTCCGAGGCTTTGCGCGCCGAGTTGCGCGGCACCGGCGTCTCCGTGACTGCTGTCTGCCCGGGCCCGGTCGATACCGAGTTTTTCAACGTCGCCGAGCGGCCGCAGGCCCAGGACACCATTCAGACGCCGCCCTTCTTCAAAGTGTCGGCGCAACAAGTCGCCAGCGAAGCCCTCGACGCGGTCGCGCGTGACCGGGCGCGAGTCATTCCGGGACCTGTCGTGTGCGCGGCGATGGCGCTGTTGGCGTTGGTGCCGTTGTTTCTCCTGCGCGCGTTTCTGCCCCCGCGCCGTCCGCGCGCCCGGGTTTCCTAAGGGAAATCGCTGTCGCCTGCCTCGACAACGTGTCCGAGCCGCCGTATCTCACCCGGATGCAAAATTTTTACTTCGTCTTTGGCCTCATTACACTCGCCGCAGCCATTCAAGGGGCGATTGCGGGGAGTAAGATTTCGCTGATTGCAGGCGGGGTGCTGGGCGGCTTGGTGCTGGCGGGCGGCTGTCTGTATGGGTCGACCTTGGCGTTGATATTGGCGCTGATCGGATCGCTGGGGATAGCGGGCAAGTTCATGCCTGATTTTCTTAAAAAGGGTAAGAAGATATGGCCTGCCGGAACCCTCGGACTGTTAGGCGTTGTGAGTCTTGTGCTGACTGTGCTGACATTTGTCCGGCGTTAATGTGCTGATGTCATTCCGTTATCGAGCTGAGGTCGCTTCGGTCGTAGGTGTTGTCATAGCTGTCATCGCGATGGGCGCCTGTTCGCGCACCGTGCCGCCGCCGCCGGGGCCATTGCCGCCGGGG
>JAYTYG010000003.1:0-1855 GCA_043742585.1 Spartobacteria bacterium | reverse complement strand
GGGTTGCGAGAGACGAGCTACCCTGGGAACCGGCGAAAAAGAGAATCCAACCCCAACGTGGGTTGCGCCCAAGATCGTCCTTTGGCGGAACGCCGCCGGTTCGATCCGCTCTGGTTGAGTTCCCAGGGTAGTCCCGCAGCGGGCCAACCCTGGGCTGGAGGACGTAATCCCGTTGGGATATATGAGGACCTGCAATTACAGCGAAATTAGATGAGTAAGCCCTGAGCGTAGAGCTTCTTCTCTGCGGCAGCACAGTCTGCGGCATCAGGACAGCACGCCGGTCACTACCTTGCCGGCCACGTCGGTAAGGCGGAAATCGCGCCCCTGGAAGCGGAACGTGAGTTTTTCGTGATTAACGCCCATGAGATGCAGGATGGTGGCATTGAGGTCATGGACGTGCACGGGGTTCTCCACGATGTTATAGCAATAATCATCGGTGGTCCCATACGTCAGGCCCTTCTTCACACCGGCGCCTGCGAGCAAGGTGGTAAAGCAGCGCGGATGATGATCGCGCCCATAGTTATCGGCCGTCAGCGTGCCTTGGGAATAGATGGTGCGCCCGAACTCCCCACCCCAAACGATGAGCGTGTCCTCGAACAAACCGCGCTGTTTGAGATCGCGGATGAGCGCGGCGGTGGCCTGATCGGTATCCTTGCATTGCCCGCGCAGGGCGTTGGGGAGGCCGCCATGATGATCCCAGCCCATATGAAACAACTGAATAAAGCGCACGTCCCGTTCAGCCAGGCGCCGAGCTAGGAGACAATTGGCCGCGTAACTGCCGGGTCGCTTCACGTCTGGCCCGTACATTTCCAGGACACTCGCAGGTTCTTTGGAGACATCGGTTAAATCCGGGACGCTGGTTTGCATTCGAAACGCCATCTCGTATTGAGCCACCCGGGTCTGAATTTCGGGATCTCCCAATGCGTTAAACTCCTGGGCATTGAGCGCTGCGATCTGATCGAGGCTGCCGCGACGGGTGGCCGGATCCATGCCCGGCGGGTTGGAAAGATAGAGCACGGGATCGCCACTATTGCGAAACTTGACGCCCTGATGTTTGGAGGGCAGATAGCCGGCGCTCCAGAGCCGGTCGTAGAGAGGCTGATCATCCTTACGACCGCTCCCGAAGGAAGTGAGGACGACATAGGCAGGCAAATCTTTGTTAGCGCTGCCTAATCCGTAGCTCATCCAGGAGCCGATGCTCGGGCGCCCGGCCAACTGGGAACCGGTCTGAAAAAAGGTGATGGCGGGATCATGGTTGATCGCCTCGGTGTTCATGGAACGGATCACGCAGAAGTCATCAGCCACTTCGGCCATGTGCGGGAGCAGTTCGCTGAGCCAGGTGCCGCTCTTGCCGTGCTGCGCGAATTTAAAAATACTGGGAGCGACGGGGAAGGTTTTTTGGTCCGCGGACATCCCAGTCAAGCGTTGCCCATTGCGGATGCTGTCGGGCAGATCCTTGGCGCGCTCCGCTTCCATCTTGGGCTTGGGATCAAAGAGATCCATCTGAGAGGGCGCGCCGCTCTGGAAGAGATAGATGATGCGCTTGGCCTTGGGCGCAAAGTTAGGAAAGCTAGGCAAGCCCAGGCCCGGTTTTAGCACGGGCTCGGCAGCGCTCGCGCCATTGATCAATGAGCCGAGCGCGGCGAGTCCGATGCCTGAGGCGGCGCTCTGGAGGAACGTGCGCCGGGAGACAGCCAGTTTACTTTCGCGTTCGAGGTTTAAGAAGAAGTGATCGTTACAATTCACGGCAGTATGGGGGGGTTAGCGGGAAATAAATTCGTCGAGATTCATGAGCACGTTGGCGCTGACTGTATAGGCAGCGAGGTCCGCGGCCGGGATGGCTGCGGGCGGCTTG
>JAYTYG010000002.1:0-3511 GCA_043742585.1 Spartobacteria bacterium | reverse complement strand
CGACAGATCAAACCTGCGGAGAGGTGACCGAGTGGCCGAAGGTGGCGCCCTGCTAAGGCGTTATATGGGCTTAAACCCGTATCGAGGGTTCGAATCCCTCCCTCTCCGCCACCGTTATATTTATCTTGTATATTTATCTTGGTGACTGGTAACGATTTACGTTAGTCGTCACTGATGCCCCCTTAAGTTACCCCACATCTATTTCGGTTGAGCAAGCTCTAAAACTGCAGCATCAACCGCAGTACATGAGCCCTACGAGATTGACCTAGTCCGCGGCTCATAGCCCCGCGATGACGTTACGGAATGCGATAGTCCAAGCGTTGCGTACATTCCAGTTCCCCGTTACTCCCCGCGTATTTGTACTTAAAAGACATCGTGCCTTGTATCCCCGTGTACTTGCCGGTACCACCATCGACTTCGTGTGTGCCTTGGACATAACCTTCAGCGTTGAAGACCCCTAAAGTTAAGATCCGATCGCCATGGGTATCGCCAAATGCGCAATACCCTTTTACTTTGGTCCGACCTGAAGCAGTAGAGAAGGCGGAGAAGCAATCGGTTGCGTCGGAACGAGGGGCACGGATTCTGAGGTTCCCTTGACCTGGTTGTTATCGTTCGCTGGTTTCATGATTCTCCAAAAATTGTTGATCGTCGTTGTTATGATCGAGTCCGACCCGTTGGGGTTCCCGGCAAGTTAAAAGCAACAGAGACTGAACAACAGAGACTGAACATGGTGTCGTGGGAAACAGCGCGTTGTCGCAGGCGAATAAACATTGCGGGGGTCGCGGGACGTTTCTGATGGCTGTCATGCGCGAAGACCCCGACGCCACGGCCAACGTCAAAGGTTCCATCGAGCAATTATTCCATTCCCTGAGAGTGGACTGAGCGAAGCGAACCGCGCCGCCTCACGATGGGCTTTCAAGCGGGGACGTTGCGGTGAACACCTGGAAATCGTGCGAAGTATATGGACCTGCGACTCGGATATCCCCGCGGGGTCAACCCTTTTACCGGTCCTGCGGCCAAAATTACACATGGCGAGGCGAAAACATGCGCGCACTCGGGAGTCAGCAAGAACCACGATGATCGAAATCAAAGATATACCTGCAAAAACAGAAATTCGATCCTTGTCTATTGGCTGGCATTCAGCTTGCAGATGAATCTCGGCGCGGCACCGCAGTTGGGTTACAAGCGCCAACACAACGGTTTTGCCCGCGGCGGCCTCTGGCTTCGTGGGATAGGTGGAGACGAAACATGGACTTTGAAAACACCGTTCACCCGATGCCTGACAGCCAGTGCATCGATATCCTGAATCCGCTTGAGGTGCACAACTGGGCTAGATCGCTAGGTGCCTCGCGCCAGGAGATTACAAGCGCCGTCGCAGAAGTGGGACCCCTCATCGACAAGGTGATAGAACACCTAAGCAGAATATAGCTGCTCTGGTCTCGCTGGGCGGGTGTTGTAGCGCGCAACCAATGACGGCGCTAGCGCTGCTCTACGATCGCTGAGGACGGCAAGGTGCAGGTAGTCCGCGGGATGACGACTTTTTTTCTGGCTTATTTGACCCGATCCTCTCTCTCACGAGTCGTCGACTCCCAAAATCTTGAGCGGGTTACACGGTCACGCCGCACCATGAGTTCAATCTCAGCGCACTGATCGCACATCCTCCCGCCTTCTGGCGCTTCCTTCTCTTCAAAATTCAGCAGTGGCCAGAGTGAACACCCGGCGTTTGAATGCCAGATATCCTTACCATTAGATTGTCGATACATGATGACCTCCCCTTTCTAATTGTCAGAATCATGCCCTCCATACGTGACCGAATTATTAAGCCAAAGTGACGTAGATAGTTCAATCCCAGTTTCAGATCGTTACCTGATCCAGTTCGCAAATGCTTTATTACGTTGCGCCGCAGCCAGCGCTGCACTACATGTCTATGGTGCCCGCAGTCGCTTTTTTGCGTGTTGGGAGGATCGGTCGACAATGTCGCTTTCGAATTCAGCATATATAAAAGGCCCCGTAATCAGGGCAGGGGGACATGGCGAGCCCCGTCAGTGTCGATTGAAAACCTCGTCCTTGACGGAACGAATCAGTCAGACGCGGTCATATATTTTTAGAGTAGACATGTGGAGGGTGGGATGGGCGCCGAAGTCGCTAAAGGGGAGAAAATTGGCAGTATTCGCATCAAAACGTACGAACCCGGTGCCATCAAAGGTTGGGCAAAAGAACTCGGAGTAAGCGAGGGGCGGGTGAGGGAGGCAGTTGAGAAAGTCGGTCCTATCGTGGCGGACGTGATCAAGTTCATACAAAATTAATCGAGGGATCGCCTAAGCGATTGCGCGCTTACGTGCAGTGAAAATTAAGTGCAACGGGTGGGTGCCTTTGCGGCGGGGACTAAAATGCGACCAGTCGCCGAGAATCTGTTTATTTCGCATTACAAGAGACAACTGGATTTGCAAAGAACAAGCGGGACCGTGCGAGGTGGATGTCCCGAAGGATTTGAGCATCCAAATGCCTTTGTCTCCCACACAGCTATCAAAAACTTTCTGATCATCGGAAGCTTGCCGGTTTCGAATTGGCTACCGCCGCTGTGCGGGCATCAAGCATGCGCGGAAACTACGCACACTGGTAGTTTCGCTTGTCGCATTGGTGTGTTGATTCCGTCCGTGAAAATCGGCGCCGCTTAGGGATTGCCGTGACCCTTTCAATGAGAAAGGATTATGAGTTTCTCGCGGGCGGCGGCGAGATGGGCAAGCTGGTCGGTGCGATGGACTGGTCGCGCACTGCGCTCGGCCCGATCGATAGTTGGCCGCCAAGCCTGCGCACGGCGGTAAGCCTGTGCCTCGCGTCGAACTTCCCGATCTCCATGGCCTGGGGCCCCGACAGGGTGCAAATCTACAACGACGGCTACAGGCCGCTCTGCGGCGCGAAGCATCCGCACTCGATGGGCCAGGATTTCAAGGAATGCTGGGCCGCGCCCTGGCCGGTCATCGGCGCGGCGTTTGAGAAGGCGAGCAACGGCCAGTCCGCGTTTCTTGAGAACCAGCGCATGTTTGTCGACCGCTACGGCTATCTCGAGGAAACATTTTTTACGTTTTCGTTCAGCCCCATCCGCGACGAATCGGGCGGCGTGGGTGGCCTCTTCCACCCGGTCACCGAGCTTACGCAGCAGATGCTCAGCGAGCGGCGCCTCAGAGTGTTGCGCGGCGTCGCGGACCGCGCGGCCGAGACCAAGGGCATAGCCGCGGCGTGCGTGGCAATCTCGCAGGTGCTTGCCGAGAGCTCCCTCGACTTGCCGTTCGCTCTGCTCTACCTGATTGATGCCAACGGCGAGCGCGCCACGCTCGCAACGCACGCCGGTTTGGACGCGGACGCGCCCGCCGCAATTCCGGTCGTAGACCTGGCATCCCCGCCCGATCCATGCTGGCCCTTGGCCGAAGCAGCACTCGGGCGCGACCCGATCGAGTGGAGCGAAGTGGAGCGGCGTTTTGGCCCGCTCCCATGCGACCCGTATCCGGAA
>JAYTYG010000001.1:0-3322 GCA_043742585.1 Spartobacteria bacterium | reverse complement strand
CTTTATCGGACTGGTGCTGGCGGCCGCTCTGTTTGCGTTCGGGATCGGCTGTTTCGTCTGGTCGTTTTTCAAACATGGTCTTCCCAACAATGAAGCCATGCTTGTCGACGTCGAAAAGGAGGCCAGCAGTGTATAGACTTCAACCGCCACGCACCTTTTATCTGCCTTCAGCTAAGGAGGAAGAGGTGTTCCAGATGTCCTGGGAATCCCGCCTCCCGGTCATGGTCAAAGGCCCAACTGGTTGCGGTAAAACCCGTTTCATTGAACATATGGCGGTCAGGATCGGTCGCGAACTCATCACTGTGCTCTGCAATGAGGACACCTCTGCCACGGATCTTCTGGGCCGCCACCTCCTGATCGGCGGCGAAACCCGCTGGGTGGATGGTCCAGTGACACGTGCCGTCCGCAGTGGGGCACTGCTCTATCTGGATGAAATCGCTGAGGCGCGCGCGGATGCATTGGTTGTTATTCATGCCCTTAGTGATCATCGCCGCGAACTCTTTCTGGATCGCACCGGGGAGACCCTGCGTGCGCCCGACAGCTTCATGCTCGTGGTGAGTTACAACCCTGGCTATCAACGCGCCATGCGGGAAATGAAACCCTCCACTCGCCAACGTTTTGTCGCGCTCAACTTTGATTATGCGGCTGAAGAAGCCGAGATCCGCATCGTCTCCAGCGAGTCCGGAGCCGACCCAGCGATCGCAAAGCGCATCGTCCAGATTGGACGAAAGATCCGGGCGTTAACCGAACTCTCGCTGATGGAGAGTGTATCCACGCGACTGCTCGTATCTGCCGGGCACCTCATTCGCGCCGGGGTGCCACCCCGATTGGCCTGCCACAGCGCAATTGCGGAACCGCTCAGTGACGAGCCCGACGCGCTCGCCGCCATGCGCCACGTCATCGATCTCACCATCTAGCTCCATGCTCGACTGGGAGGAACACGTTTTCGTGGGGCTCAAAGCCATTCACCGAAAAATCTTTCTGCGCCCCGAGGAAAAGCGGCGCACTGCTGTGCGTGTGACGCTGAAGGAGAAACGCGGTGAGTTGCTGCTGCTTGCCCAAATGCTCGCAGGCCGAGCGGTCACACTTTTTGAATCCAGCGATCGTGTGCTCCATCGCGATGATCGCATATTTCTGCCGCCGGAATTTTCCAGGGCCAACACGCGCGAAGGCAACGCCAGGTTTTACGAATTGAAAACCATCCTCGCGGCCCTTGCCCTGCGCGCGCCGGAGGCACACCCGGGTCCACTCCAAGACCTGATCACGCGCCACTCGACTGAGCTCCCACATCTCGAAGCCAGATTCATTGAACTCCGGGCCGCGTTGCCCGAGTTACTTGATATCCTGTCCGTGTTCGGGCTCCCGGTGAATATACAGAATAGCAGCGCTGCATCGGCGCCGATGCGCCCACCGCGCGAGCCCGACTCTGCACAGTCAGAATTTCTCACCGAAATTAACGGGGAAGGCCGCGTCGCTGTCTCCGTGCGAGAGCAACCCGAGGACGACGGCCCCGGGTCCGAGCTTCCGATTCATACCTTCGAGAAAATTGAGACGCTCGAAGAATACACCGGGCACAGCCGGACGACAGACAGCGAGGATGAACTCACCGAGCATGCAGAAGCCCTGGAAGCGCTCAGCATGACTAGCTTGATGCGCACCCCGGAACGTCCGCGCTCAATCTATCGCAGTGATCTTATTCTTGACGGGCTCGGCCTCGAACTCGGCGACAGCGGCCCAGCCATTGGGCGCCCATATCCGGAATGGGATTACAAGCGCAGGGCCTATCGCACAGACTGGTGCTATGTGCGCGAAAATACCGTTCAAAATCTGGAGCCCACATGGAACGCCCGCACGGCAGTCAAACACCGACTACTTATCCAACGACTCAGGCGCCAATTTTCACAACTCGTTTCTGAGCGCGCACGCACGAAGCGCCAGCCCTCAGGATTGGAGTTCGATCTCGATGCCGTAGTCCACGCCGAAGTCCGGCGCCGCACCGGGGGTACGCCGGACGAGAATATATATCAGGACACACAGCGTAAGCCGCACGATCTGGCCACCTTAATATTGCTGGATGAAAGTTTCTCCACAGACAGCTATCTCGACAACCAGCGCATCCTGGATTTGATCACCGAGACTGTATTCTGTGTAGGTGAGGTGCTGCATGACTCCATTGGACATTTCGCCGTGGCTGCTTTTTCCTCCAACACCCGGCGAGCCTGCCGATTTTCGATGGTAAAAGATTTTGAACAACCCTGGGCCACAGCCAGTGCGCGACTCGGTGCGCTCGCCCCGCGCGGTTACACCCGTATAGGACCTGCACTGAGGCATGCGCAGGAACGACTCGCGGAAATAAAAGCCAACCGACATCTCACGATCCTGGTCACTGACGGACGGCCCTGCGATTACGATCGCTATGAAGGCTCCTATGGAATCCATGATGTGCGCAAAGCCATTGAGGTGGGCCGCCTAAACGGGATCCAAACCCATGCCTTCGCCATCGAGAAACGGGCGGCAGAATATTTCCCGCAAATGCTCAGCCCGCGACAATTTGATATATTGTCGAAGCCGAGCAGGTTGGCAGACACCATGTGCAGTCTGTTTAGCCGGATATTGGAATAGATCCGACATAGGATCCGGAATTAGTGATAGGTCTTTAGATATATTCTCCATGATTGATCCCGATTTAAACTCGGTGCGGAACGAATACAGCGACCGCACGCTTCCTGAGCCGGAGCCGAACCCTTTCACTCAGTTCCGGCAATGGTTTCAGCAAGCGCAGGCCGCCAACGTGCCTGAGGCGAACGCGATGAGCCTGGCTACTTCTGCGGGGAACAAAGTCACCTGCCGCACCGTGCTTCTCAAAGCGTTTGATGAGCGCGGGTTCGTTTTTTTTACGAACTACAAAAGTCGCAAAGCCCTCCAGATCGAAGCCAACCCCAATGTGGCGTTGCTCTTCGCCTGGTTGCCCATAGCTCGACAAATTGAAATCTGCGGCGTGGCGGATAAGATTTCTGCCGCAGAGTCGCTCGCCTATTTCATGAACCGTCCGTTTGGCAGTCGCGTGGGAGCGTGGGTCTCTCAGCAAAGCAAAGTCATTCCATCCCGGGAGTTTCTGCGCGCTAAATTTAACGAAATGTGTCAGCTCTTCGCTGATGGTAAGGTGCCGATGCCCGAGGCCTGGGGCGGCTATAGAGTTCAACCGGCGTCGCTCGAGTTCTGGCAAGGGGCCGCCAGCCGACTTCATGATCGTCTCATCTATAGCAAGCGCGACTCTGCTGCGTGGCAAATCGACCGACTTGCGCCTTGATCCCGGTTGCCG